>JBDRZZ010000014.1 GCA_039804165.1 candidate division WOR-3 bacterium | reverse complement strand
TGAGCAACAAGAAACAAAGGCAATATCTCAAAAAGGAATGGAGGTATATTTATTATCGCATCTTTGAGGAGTTGAACTATTGGTTCACTCAAATCCAGTTCAGACGAGGAGTACGGTTGGAATCCAACGAGAAGACGAAATTTATAAGCCTCTTTCCCGAAATGGAGGTGTCTTTATGAAAAAAATGGGGGGTTGTCAGTATGTTCTTTTAACCATCTCTATTGACAAATTTTCCCTCCCCTCTATCTTTAAAGATAAGAAATGTCTTATCCTAAATCCATACTAATTACTGGAGCAGAAGGACAGCTCGGTTCCGAGTTAGTTGAGATATTATCCAAGAATTATAGAACTTTTGGGGCGGACCTAAAAGACTTTGATATTACCGATTTTAAAACTACAGAAAATTGTATTAAAAAGGTAAAACCTCAGATAATAATTCATACTGCAGCTTATACTGATGTAGATGGATGCGAAAAAGAAAAAGAAAAAGCCTTTAAAGTGAATTCCCTGGGCACAAGAAACCTTTCTATAGTAGCAAGAAAAATCAATGCTAAATTTTTTTATATAAGCACTGATTATGTTTTTAGTGGAGAGAAAGAAGAACCTTATTATGAATACGACCAACCAAGTCCGATAAACATCTATGGGAAAACAAAACTTTTGGGCGAAATCTTCGTTAAAGAACAACTAAATAACTTCTTTATCCTCCGTATAGCCTGGCTCTATGGAAAAAATGGAATAAATTTCATAAAGAAAATAATTCAGCTTGCCAAAACAAATGAAGAAATTAAAGTGGTTAACGACCAATTTGGTTCTCCAACTTGGACGGTAAGCGTAATTAATCAGATAGAAAAACTTTTAAGCACTGAACTTTACGGAACATATCATTGTTCCTCAGAAGGAAAATGTTCTTGGTTTGAATTTGCCCTTGAAATTCTAAAAGAATTGGGTTATAAAATAGAAAAGAAAGATAAAGAATCTATTATTCTAAAAATGGAAAATAAAGAGCTAAAAAGCAAATTTAAGGAAATAATCAAACTTAAAGGAATTAAAAGCGAAGAATTTAAATCTCTTGCAAAAAGACCAAAAAATTCCGTTCTCGAAAATTATCTACTCAAATTGCAAAATTTGAATATAATGCCTCACTGGAAAGAAGATCTTATAAAATTCATAAAACAACAAACAATAAGTTTTAGGAAAAATGACGTTTAAAAAACTTTCCATTCCCGATGTAATTCTCATAAGCCCTAAAGTTCTCAAAGACAAAAGAGGTTTATTTGCAGAAACTTACAAAAAATCCCTTTTTGATAAAGCTGGTATTAGGATTGATTTTGTCCAAGAGAATTACTCTAAATCTAAAAAAAATGTCCTTAGAGGGTTACATTACCAGATTCCTCCTTATGAGCAGGCGAAGCTCGTAAGCTGTATAAGAGGTAAAATTTTCGATGTTGTGGTTGATATAAGAAAGAATTCTCCTTTCTATGGAAAATGGGTGGGAGTTTACTTATCTTCAAGGGGGAAAAATGCTATTTATATCCCAGAAGGATTCGCACATGGTTATCTCGTTTTAAGTGAAGAAGCAGAAATAATATACAAAGTAAGCAAAGAATACTCAAAGGAACACGAAAGAGGAATCTTATGGAATGATCCTGAAATAAATATTAATTGGCCCCTTTCTGGAGAACCTATTTTATCAGAGAAAGATAAAAAACTACCAGCGTTTACCTTAGCAGAAAAGTTCGATCAAAATGAAAAAAGACAATAAATTAACAATTCTTATTACAGGAGGATGCGGTTTCATTGGAAGTAACTTCATCCGTTATGAATTAGAAAATTATAATAATGTCATAGTAATAAACATAGATAAATTAACCTATGCAGGAAATCCCTTAAATCTTATTGATATAGAAAAAAAATACGGTGTTAAATCTTTAAAGAGAAATTCTAATAAAAATCCTCGTTATTTTTTTATAAAAGGGGACATATGTGACAGGCCTCTTATTAATTCTATATTTTCCGGAGAATACTGGAAAGAGAAAAAGCTAATCAAGGAATTAAAAGACCATTTATTAGAAATTGACTGTGTAATAAATTTTGCTGCCGAGTCTCATGTAGATAGAAGTATCCTTGACCCTTCACCTTTTATAGATACTAACATAAAAGGAGTTCAGGTTCTATTAGAAGCTGCAAGAACTTATTGGAAAGGGAAAAATAAAAGTTTCATCCATATTTCCACAGACGAAGTTTATGGAAGTCTTGGGAAAAGAGGAAAATTTACGGAAAAATCCCCTCTTAAACCAAATAGCCCTTATTCTGCAAGTAAAGCTGCGGCAGATCTAATTTGCAGATCTTATCACAAAGCGTATAAAATTCCTGTAATAATTATTCGTAGTTCAAATAACTATGGGCCTTATCAATTCCCCGAAAAACTAATACCTCTTATGATAAAAAACGCTCTTGAAGGAAAAAAACTGCCTGTTTACGGCAAAGGCCTTAACATAAGAGATTGGCTTTACGTAAAAGACAATTGCCGTGCGATTGATCTTATTCTCAGAAACGGAGAAAAAGGAGAAATCTATAATGTCGGGGGAGAAACAGAGTTAAAAAATATAGAAGTAGTAAAAATAATCTGCGAAGTATTAAAAGAAAAGAACATCCTAAGCACAAATCCTGAAAATCTTATTCAATTTATTCCTGACCCAAGGGGAGACACTCACGACTTTAGATATTCTCTTGATTGCTCAAAAATAAAGAAAACTCTAAAATGGAAAAAAGAATATTCATTTAAAGAAGGTATAAGAAAGACAATTGATTGGTATATAAAGAATCAGAATTGGGTAAAAAAAGTGGTAAATGGAGAGTACAAAAAATACTACCGTCAAATATATGGTGATCTTTAGATTTTGGCATAAAAATCTCTTTTTCAAAAAAATTCGTGTAACCGAAAGTTTTTGATTTTATAAATAGAGTATTTGAGGAAAGAGATTTTTTAAGATAACCTTATTATTACAACTTCCTTACGTTCTCAGCCTTCTTACCTTTCTTCCCTTCCACAACATCAAAAGAAACTCTATCGCCCTCATTAAGCACATCCACACCTTCCCCAAGAGCAGATGCATGAACAAAAACATCTTCCCCACCTTCTACCTCAATAAACCCATAATTCTTCCGTGGATTAAACCACTTTACTCTACCTTCTGGCATTTTAAAAAAACCTCCTACTTTAACTTAAACCAAAAAACTTAACAAAAGAGGAAAACCTAAAGATGTTATTTTCAAAAAAGAATATTAATTCGAGAACCTCCCGTAATTAATACTCTAAATTAAGATATATAAAAATAAAAATTAGTCAAGTATTTTAATATGAAATTTCTCTCTACCTTCTGATTTCTTTGAAGAGTTTAAGCCAAAAAGAAAAACCCAAGTAAAAATCGAAAGAACTTATAGGTATTAAGCTTCCCTCTTTACAAATAGAAAATACCTGTTATTTTAAATAAACTTACCAAATTTTAAGGAAAGGAGGAAAAATGTATCCTATGTATAAAAAGGTAATAATCCCAGAAAGAGGAGAAATAGTGGGAACAGGATGGCTACCCCCACTCCCAGATTTACGTGACTATACAGAAGAACACCCCGAAATTGCCGAAATGACAAAGAAATTGGGCATATCTCAAGAAAAATCAAAACCACTTCCATCAAAAGTTGATTTAAGACCTTGGTGCTCTAAAGTTGAAGATCAAGGTGATTTGGGTTCGTGCACAGCACACGCCGGTATAGGGATAGTAGAATACTTTGAGAATAGAGCTTTTGGTAAATATATTGATGGCTCTCGGTTGTTTTTATACAAGACCACTCGTAATCTAATGGGTGTGACTGGAGATACTGGTGCCTGGCTAAGAAATGTGATGGGGGCTTTAGTTCTGTGTGGTGTTCCTGCGGAAAAGTACTGGCCTTATGTCATAAGCGATTTTGATAAAGAGCCCTCTGCTTTTGTGTATGCTATAGCTGAGAACTACGAAGCGATTAGATATTTCTGTCACGACCCTTTAGGTATGAACATTTCTCCTAGTAAAGTGCTTAGCAGTGTGAAGAAATACCTTGCTGCAGGCATTCCATCAATGTTTGGATTCTATGGATTTCCATCATTCAGTGATTCCAATGTCAAAGGTGGAATTCCCTATCCTTGTCCGGGAGAAAAAGCCGAATGGGGTCATGCTGTTATTGCAGTAGGTTACGACGATAATATGAAGATTAAAAATCTCAAGTGTAAGAAAGAGACAAAAGGAGCCTTATTAATTCGTAATTCTTGGGGTTCAAGTTGGGGAGATAAGGGATATGGATGGTTACCTTATGAGTATGTCCTTAATAAACTGGCCTTAGATTTTTGGTCTCTTCTCTCAATGGAATGGGTTGACACAAAGCAATTCGGGCTATAAGGAAATTTATAAGCAAGAACTTATCTAATTTTAATTTCTCTATTACCAATAAGACTAATAAGTTTTTGAGGCTAAATATATTACCTAAATAGCCTTTATGAATAAATAAGAGACTTGTAAAATAACCTAATTAAATACCTTAGAATAATTAACACTTTCCCGTTGACATAATTATTATAGATAATATAATTTATCTAAAACTATTTTTAGGAGGATTGATGAGAGAAGACAAATTTACAGAGAAAGCAAGGGAAGCTCTTTCTATTGCACAATCTTCCCTTTCAAAATTTAGTCATTCAGAAATGACTCCCCTTCACATTTTGTATGGATTACTTGATGATCCAGAAGGGATTGTTCCTCGTTTAATCGAAGATATGGGACTAAATACTGATTTAATAAAAAACAAAGTTTTAGATGCTCTTGATAGACTTCCTAAGGTATATGGAACTCATCAGATTTATCTATCCCCTTCTGCGAATAGGGTTCTCGATAATGCTTGGGAAGAAGCTCGTAGATTAAATGACAGATTTATTGGAACTGAGCATATATTACTCGCATTAACGGATGACACAGGGAAGGCAGGAGAAATCCTCCTTTCTTCGGGTATAACGAGAGAGAAAATCTATTCTTCTCTTAAAAATGTAAGAGGAGAATCAAGAATAGAAGATCGAGATGCGGAAAGCAAATACAAAATTTTAGAGAGATACACTAGGGATATTACAAAAGAAATAGGAGACCCTGTAATTAATAGAGAGAGAGAGATCCAAAGGGTAATGCAAATTTTAATAAGGAAGACAAAAAATAATCCTGTTCTTATTGGAGAAGCAGGGGTAGGAAAAACTGCAATAGTGGAAGGTTTGGCGCAGAGAATAAGAGAAAAAAGAGTTCCCGAATTACTTAAAAATAAGCGAATATTACAACTCGATCTTGCCGGACTTATAGCCGGAACAAAGTTCAGAGGAGAGTTTGAGGAAAGACTCAAAGCAATTTTGGATGAATTAGAAAAGAAAAAAGAAGAGCTCATTCTATTTATAGATGAAATTCACACCGTTGTTGGAGCTGGTGCTGCAGAGGGAGCGATGGATGCCTCTAATATGATGAAACCTTTTCTCGCAAGAGGAGCGATAAGAACAATAGGAGCAACAACAGTTACAGAATATAGAAAATATATAGAAAAAGATCCTGCTCTTGAGAGAAGATTCCAACCCGTATGGGTTAGCGAACCCTCAATCGCTGATGCAATAGAAATATTAAGAGGATTAAAAAATTCATATGAAAAATATCATGGTGTTAAAATAAATGATACAGCGATTGAGTATGCTGTTAAGCTTTCAAAAAGATATATAACTGACAGATATCTACCTGATAAAGCAATAGATTTACTCGATGAGGCTTGTGCAAAACTTCAACTTGAACGTTCTGCCATTCCAGAAGATTTAAAAAAGAAAGAAGAGAAAATAAAAAATCTACAAGAGGAAGCAAAGAAGTTGGCAGAAGAAGGAGATCATCGGGGCGCTCATAAGATCATTGAAGAAGAAGCAAAGTTAAGAGAGGAATATGAAAGAGAAAAAGAAAAATGGGGAGTATCTCATTCTTTAGATAAACCGATTACAGAGGAAGATATTGCATTTATAGTTTCTGAGTGGACGGGAATACCTGTGAGTAAGATGCTCGAAAAAGAAAAAGAGAAATTGATAAATCTTGAAGCAGAGATGCATAAAAGGATTGTTAATCAAGAACATGCAATAAAATCTGTAGCGGATGCGATAAGGAGAGCAAGGTCAGGAATCTCAAAGCCAGACAAACCTATAGGTTCTTTTATTTTTTTAGGACCAACGGGAGTTGGAAAAACAGAGGTAGCAAAAGTTCTCGCCAGAACTCTCTTTGATTCTGAGGATGCTCTTATAAGAGTAGATATGAGTGAGTTTATGGAAAGGCACTCTGTGGCAAGACTAATAGGAGCCCCCCCAGGATATGTGGGATACGAAGAAGGAGGATATCTCACAGAGGCTGTTAGGAAAAGACCATACAGTGTGATCCTTTACGATGAGATAGAAAAAGCTCACCCAGAGGTTTTCAATATCTTGCTTCAGGTCTTAGACGATGGACGATTGACAGATGGAAAAGGGAGAACAGTTAATTTTGCAAATACAGTTAATATAATGACCTCTAATATTGCTTCAGATATAATTCAAAATCTCGCAGATAATTATGAACTACTTGAAGAAAAAGTTAATGAACAGTTAAGGCTTAAAATGCGTCCTGAATTTTTAAATAGAATTGATGACATAATAATCTTTAGACCCTTAACTTTATCTCATGTAAAAAAAATTGCAGACATAATGATAGGAGACCTTTCAGAGCGACTAAAAGAATCAAATGTTCAATTAGAAATAACCGAAGCCGCAAAAGATTTGCTGGCAGAAAAAGGTTTTGATAAAACTTTTGGAGCAAGACCTCTTGCAAGGGTAATCCAAAAATTTATAGAAACACCTTTATCTCTTAAAATTATCGATGGAGAGATAAAGGGAGGGAAGGTTATTATAGATGCAGAAAATAAGAATTTTATCTTCAGAAGCTCTTGACTTTACCCTGAATAAGATTATTTTTCAAAAAAGGAGAAATTTTTGCGTAAAATCCGAATTTTTCTACCTATTATACTTATAATAATAGGAAGTGGTATTATTTTATTCCAGAGAAATCATCTGGAAAAAAGGGAGAGTCAATCTTCTAATCTTTTTGAAAACGACCCTAAAACCGAATATTTTGGAATCTATCTTAAAGGTTATAAAGTTGGGTATCTCGCTTCCAGAGTTGATTCAACAAAGGATGGTTATAGAGTTTATTCCACAACATATATGAAACTCTCTCCAATTGGCGGAATGGAAAAAGAAGTTACGTATAAAATTGTTGCCAATGCAGATTTCTCTTACAATCTAAAAGATTTTGAGTTTTCAATGTTCTCGGATAATTATCTATTTGAAGCAATTGGAAAAAGAGAACGTAACAACCTCATCGTTGAATTTACCTCCGGGGGAGTTAAAAGAAAAATCATTTACGAAATAAAGTCTTCTTATCTCCCTGCTACAATAGAAGGATTAGTTAAAACAGGTAAAATTGGAAATTTTAAATTTTTTGACCCTACTTTACCTTCCTCAGATTCCTTGTTTGATATCTCCGTTTCCGTAACCGGAAAGGATACAATAGATGGGATTCCTGTTATAAAATATGTGGTAAAACAATCAGGAATTGATGTTTTATTCTGGGTAACAGAAAAAGGAGAACTTCTTCGTTCTGAATCACCAATAGGCCTTCTGATGAAAAGAGAGAAAGGGTTAATAAAAAAAGATATAAAACCTGTGGGATTTAAATTATATGATTCTTATGCAATAAGAGTGGAAAAAGAAATAAAAAATCCTAGGGAAATTTCCTTTCTTAAAGTTCGGCTGGATTCGGTTCCTCTTTCTGGGTTAAGAATTGAAGATGATAGACAAACTCTTAATGGAAATATCCTTACCATTAAGAAGATCCAACCCGGTAGTTCTTCTTTAATTCCAGAAGAGGTAAAAGAGTTCTTAAAGCCAAGTCCTTTCATTCCATCCGATGATGAGAGAATAAAAACGATAGCAAAAGAGGTTGTTGGGGATAAAAGGGGTCTTGAAGCTGTAGAAAGAATAATCTCTTACGTTGATAAAAAACTTGAAGATAAACCAACATTCTCTATACCTGATCCAATTGAAGCTTTAAATTCTGGAGAGGGAGATTGTAATGAACACGCAGCCCTTGCAGTAGCCCTCCTCCAAGCCTCTGGAATTCCAGCAAGGGTAGAAGTTGGGCTCGTTTACATTAATGGAGCATTTTATTATCACGCCTGGGTTGGGGCTTATTTAGGAGGAAAGTGGGTCTCTTCCGATCCCGTTTTTGGGCAAGTGATAGCTGATCCTACCCATATAAAATTAGAATATGGGGGTTTTGAATCACAAGCTAAACTTTATAGAGTGATAAACAAACTTCAAATAACAGTTTTAGATTATGATTGAGCTTAAAAACGTTTCTAAAATTTTTGGGAAGATAAAAGCTGTAGATAGATTAAATCTACAAGTTAAATCTGGAGAACTTTTTACGCTTCTTGGGCCAAATGGAGCCGGAAAAACCACAACAGTCAAAATGATTACAGGACTTTTAGCACCTACTGAAGGGGAAATTTTCGTAAAAGGGATTAATCTACTAAAGGAACCAGAAAAAGCAAAGAGTATTATGGCTTATATTCCAGACGAACCCTTTATTTATCCTGAGTTAACTGGAAGAGAATTTATCTTCTTTGTTTCAAGATTATATGGGATGGAAAAAAAAGTAATAGAAGAAAAAATAGAAGATCTATTTAGTGAATTTAAAATAGGAGAATGGATTGATTCTCCTTCGGCAGGTTACTCTCATGGAATGAGACAAAAGGTAATATTCATTCAAGCTTTAATTCATAATCCGAGCGTTATAGTTATTGATGAGCCTCTTGTAGGTTTAGATCCATATTCTATTAGTGTTGTAAAGAAAGTTTTAAAAAGAGAAGTTAAAAATGGTTCCACAGTTTTTATCTCTACTCATTCTCTTCCCCTTGCAGAAGAAATTTCTGATAGAGTCGGAGTAATTGATGCTGGAAAACTAATTGAAGTAGGAAAGGTGGATGAACTTAAAAAAAGAATTGGATTAGCTACTTCCACTCTCGAAGAAGTGTATTTCAAACTAACTTTGGAGGCAAGGAATGCCTTGTAAAGTTGGGGTTTTGGTTTCTGGTAGAGGCTCAAACCTTCAGGCTATTATTGACAAAAGCCAAAAAGGAGAGATTGATGCTAAGGTTGTGGTCGTAATTTCTGATAATCCTGAAGCTTATGCCTTAGAAAGAGCAAAAAAAGCAGGAATCAAAAGCTATTACATTGATCCTGAAACCGAAAAACCTGTTTTAGTAGGAAAGGCGGAGGATAAATATATAGAAATTTTAAGAGAAAATGAGGTTGATCTTGTATGCCTTGCTGGGTTTATGAGAATAGTTAAAACAAAATTAATTTCAGAGTTTAAATGGAGAATGATGAATATTCACCCCTCTTTATTGCCTTCCTTTAAAGGACTTAACGCACAAAAAAAAGCTTTAGATTATGGTGTAAGGTTCTCTGGAGCTACTGTTCATTTTGTTACCGAGGATGTAGATGGGGGGCCCATAATTCTTCAGGCTGTTGTGCCTGTCTATCAAGACGACACAGTGGAAACTCTCTCGGAGAGAATTTTAAAAGAAGAACATAGAATTTATCCGGAAGCGATTGATCTCTTTTCAAAAAATAAATTAAGAATTGAAAATAATAAAGTTTTTATTTTAGAGCCAAATGGAAGATAAAATAAGAATAGGATTAGTAGGAGCTGGAGCTGTAGCGCAGATTGGTTATCTACCTGCCATAATGGAGAATGAAAATCTCTCTCTTGAGGCTCTCTGCGAGTCTGATGTGGAAAAGGTAGAAGTTATTTCAAAGAGATATAAGATAAAAAAGGTCTTTTTAGATTTTGAAAAGATGCTTGAGGATCCAGAAATTGATGCGGTTATAATAGCAACACCAAATTATTTGCATACACCTATGGCTATTTCTGCTATTGAATATGGAAAAGATGTTCTTTGCGAGCTACCCCTCGGTCTTGACGCCAACGAAGTAAAAAGATTAGGAAATGTGGTGGATTCCTCAGAGAGAATTTTGATGGCTGCTTTTAATGGAAAGTTTAGGCCTGATATTGAGAAGTTAAGAGAAATTGTTATTGGAGGAGAGATAGGAAAACTTTCCTTTGCTAAAGCAGGATGGCTTCGACCTCTACATGAAGAAAGACCAACAAGCTGGCGAAGAGACCCTTTAAAGTCTGGTGGGGGAGCAATTATGACCTTAGGAGTACAAATTTTAAGTTATGTTCTATATATTTTTGGATATAATGTAGCTTCTGTTATCGCTGGGCTGCATAGAGCAGAGAAAATAGAAGATTCCGGAATAGTGTTTTTACGTTATAAAGATGGAAGGTATTTATTACTTGAAGTAGGGTGGACTCTCCTTTTTGAAAAAGATTTTACTTATTTTAACCTTTATGGTAGAGATGGCGTTGCGTTACTCAATCCGTTTAAAATAAAAAAGTTAGAAGAAAATAAAGTAGTGGATATAACACCAAAACTTCCAAGGGATCTGGTAAAAGTTTCATATAAAATTCTTCTTGAGAATTTTGTTTCTTCCTTAAAAGAAAGGCGCTTAATTGATAACACATGGAAAGAGGCTTTTGTGATTGCCAAAATAATAGATGCGGCTTATAGATCCTCTGAAGAAAATAGAGAAGTTTACATAGATTAAGGTTTGTCAAAAGATGGGTAAAATAGAAAAATATTTTCAAAAAATCCCTTTTTATTTTTTCCCAATTATAAGTGGTATTTTATTAACACTTTCGTTTGCTCCTTTTAATTTTTCCTTTTTAGCCTGGATTTCTTTCCTTCCTCTTTTTTATTCTCTTAAAGATGGGAGGAAGGCCTTCCTTAAAGGTTTTATAATGGGAGGAACTTTTTTTCTTACTCTTCTTTACTGGGTTCCTCTTTCAAGAGTGGAAAATACAGTTAGATTTCAAGTTTTTTTAGGTTCATTTTTGCTTATTGGTTATCTCTCTTTATTCTTTGGAATTGCTGGGGTTCTTTACAAAAAACTCCAAAGACTTGGAGCCACATACCTTTTTCCTTTTATCTTTTCCGGATTAGAATTTCTAAGAAGTCTTTCTTCCGTTTGGGGCTTTACATGGGGCTCTATAGGTTTTTCTCAAAGCAATCTTGTAAGACTAATTCAATTCGCTGACATTGGAGGGCTTCCTCTTGTGAGTTTTTGGGTTCTTTCTCTAAATGTTATTTTATATTTACTCTTTGATGATCTCTTTAAAAAGAAAAAAAATGTCTTTATAAGCCTTTTTGTTTTTATAGCTTTTATAATAATACCTTTTTTTTATTCGGAAATTCAGCTAAACAAAAAACTTGAAATTTCTGGATATAAAAAAGTTGTGGTTATTCAGCCTAATATATTACCATTGGAAAAAAGAAGCGATAGAGTTAAGAGATTGATTAAAATAAAGAAAACAATCGAAAACAGTCCGGATGCAGACTTATATGTCTTGCCAGAAACCGCTTTCCCTTTTTCTCCTATAGATAAAATAGAAAAATTTTTTAATGACCTTGCAATGGAAAAGCGAGGTAGTATTATTACAGGGATGATTGATTGCGAAGAGAATCAGGAAGAGGTTTTTTATTATAATGCAGCCTTTGTTATTGATTCTGGAGGAATTAAAGGAAAGTATAGAAAGATTTATCTATTGCCTTTTGTAGAAAGATTACCTTTTGATGATGTTCTTCCTATATTAAGAAAAATAGATTTGGGTCAAGGGCAATACACCCCAGGAAAAGATTTCTCTGTTTTCAGAGAAAATGGGCTTAAGTTTTCTATTTATATCTGTTATGAGGCAATCTTTCCACAGCTTATAAGAGAGTTCGTTAAAAGAGGAGCAAACCTTTTGGTTAATATAACGGAAGATGGATGGTTTGGGGAAACAAGTGGTCCATACCAACATGCTCAAATGGCAGCTTTTCAATCGATCGTATTTAAAAGGTGCATTGTAAGGTCCGCAAATACAGGAATTTCTTTCATTTCAGATCCATATGGTAGAGTTATCTATAAGACTCGGATTTATAAATCTACTTTTATTATGGGAAAAGTTCCTCTAATTGAAGAAAAGACAATATATACTAAGATTGGAAATATCTTTGGGTGGATCTTCTTATGTATATGTATAGGAATTCTATTCGTTTTTTACAAAAATGATAAAAAAACAAAGTCTTGAAGAGGCTCTTAAAAAGATAAAGCCTTTAAAGAAAATAAAGGAATACGCCAAAAAGGCAAATAAGAAAGTTTATCTTGTGGGTGGTATGCTTAGAGACCTTCTCCTGGGTCTTGAAATAAATGATATTGACATTGCAATCAGTGGAAAAGGTGAAGATTTCGCTAAGGCTTTGGGTAGATATTTTAGGTTGAAAAAAAACTTAAACGAATTTAGAGTTATAAATGGAAATATAAATATTGATATATTGGGACTTGAGTCTATGGAAATCATAGAGGACCTTAAGAGAAGAGACTTTACCATTAATGCTATGGCTTATAACCTTATTGACAAAAGATTCATAGATCCTTTTAATGGAGTTAAAGATTTAGAAAAGGGAATCATAAGAGCTTTGGGAAGAAAAAATATTGTTGAAGATAGTTGCAGGATTCTTCGTGGACTACGCTTTAGAGCCTTCTTTGGGTTTGAGATTGAAGAAAATACTAGTGATTTATTTAAAGAATATGCACATAAACTCTCAGAAGCCCCACAAGAAAGAATTCATTATGAACTTATGATGCTCTTTAGTGCCCCCCAGGCTCATCTTGCTATAATGCCTGAAGTTTTTGAAGAAATATTCCCCGGTTTTATAAAAATGAAGGAAATAAAAGGTGGTAAAATCTCAGAAAATCTTTTGGAGCATTCAATATTAACCTTAAAAATGATTGAAATATTGGATAAAGATTTTTCGTTTTTTGGAGAATTCAAAAAGAAAGCAGAAATGTATTATGAAGAAAAGAAAGCCGAGATTAAAATTGCCGCTCTTCTTCACGATATTAAAAAACCAGAAACAATGCAAATTGAAAAAGATAAAGTTCATTTTTATGGTCACGATAGGCTTGCTTCAGATTGGTTCAAAAAGATAGGAGAAAAACTTAAATTTTCTTCTGAAGAAAGAGAGTACATTTCCAATTTAATTGCAAATCATATGAGGATTCACCTTCTACGAGCTCAACAAGAAGTGACAGAGAAAGCTAAGAGAAGATTATGCTTTGAGCTGGGCAGAGATGTCATAGGTTTATCTTTAATTTCAATAGCAGATCATTTAGCAACAGTTGGGAAAGAAGACAAAATTCTTACAGAAATCTGTAAACAGATTATTGAGTATTATTTTAGAATAGAAGATAAAGTGAGAGAGCCTATCTTAAGAGGAAGAGACCTCATAGAGATTTTTAATCTCTCCCCTGGCCCTATCTTTGGAGAGCTTTTAAGAAAAGCCCAAATTGCATATGAGGAAGGAGAAATCAAAACTAAAGAAGAAGCCATTTCGTTTGTAAGAAAATTAATTGGGGGTCTTGACAGAAAAGGCTGAAATGATAACATATATTGCGAAAAAGAAAGAAATATGAATAAAGGAGGAACCAAATATGAAGAAAATGATAATTTTTTCTTTCTTGTTGATTTTATTTTTTGGTTGTAAAAAAGTTAAAGACAACAAATTTACCCCGCCTGAGAATGGAATTGTTACAGAAGAAATGGCAAAGAGGTATGTAAGAGTTTCTATCGCTCTAACAAAAATCGCGGAGGAAGAAGCAGTTAAACTCGCAGAACTCAGAAAAAAATATAATATTTCTCAAGGAATGAGCGAGCTTAGTGATAGTGAATATGTAAAGAAAAATCCTGAGGTGGCAATGGCTTGGAAATCTTTACAGGAAGATTGGGAAAGGAAGAAAGACTCTGTGTATAAGGCTATGGGGATGAGTGAAGAAGAATGGGATTGGATTGCAGGAGCTATTATAACAAGAGAAAATAAGCCAATCCGAGAGTTTATAAGTAAGGAATTTGATAGATTAATGAAGGAAGAGAGTTCTTCCGAAAAGAAATAAAATATCCTTAACTCTTTAAAGTTTACTTATAAAAAGAGATATAAATCCCGGAAAAATCAATATTTTTAAGATCCTTTGGGCAGCAGAAAACCATAAAGGAGTGGGTGAAGATTTCTTTATTACAATAAGAATTGGCACTGCAATTCCGGGAATCGCACAAGAGGCGAAAAGCTTCCCAAAGATAAAAGAAGAACCTAATACACTAAAAAAAAGAACCCATAAAAGAAAAATAGCTAACAAACGTGTTTTCCTTATTCCGTAAACTACCGGAAATGTTCTTAAACCAGCTTCTCTATCTCCTATTAAATCTTCTCCGTCTTTCAATAATTCTCTTGGGAAGTTTAACAAAAATATTAATAATGAAGGTAATATTGCGTTTTTTATTCCAAGAGGTCTACTTGAAGCCACTCCTCCAACAATAATGGTTAAAGAAAGTAGTGAAGCTATAATAATATTCCCAATTAAAGGTAACTTCTTCAAGAAGGGCGTGTAGATAATTAATAAAATTGTTGCAGTAAATCCTACTATTAAGAGTTTCAAACCGAGAAATGACAATAATATATTTCCAAAGAGGAATAATATAATTGAAATTAATAATGCTTCATTTTTCTTAATTTTCCCAGAAGGAATTGGCCTTTCTGGTTTATTTATTTTGTCAATGGGGAGATCAAAGAAATCGTTAATTAGGTTCCCCCCAATAGTTATAAATATAGTGGATAAACCAGCAAGAAATATAGAAAAATTAATTTTAGAAACAGAAAGAAAGCCGCCAAGAAGAACAGTGGCTCCTGCAATAAAAGAGTTTAGAAGTCTCATTATGAAATTTTTGCTCCAGGATTAATTTCTTTATCTGGGCTAAGGATAGATAAGATCTTACCATCATCTGCTGCAAGAAGCATCCCTTCTGATTTTACCCCCATAATTGTTGCAGGCTTTAAATTTGTCGCAACCACAATTTTTTTATTTAAGAGTTCTTCCTTTTTATAATATTGCTTTATACCTGCTACAATGGTCCGTTTTTCTCCAGTATCTACAATGAGTTTATAAAGTTTATTAGAACCCTCAATCTCTTCCACTTTTTCTATTATTCCTATTTTAAGTTCTATTTTTTTAAAATCCTCTATTGTGATATAAGACATCTCTTTTTCTCCTTTAAACTGCTTCTCAATTTCTGAATCTTCAATCTTTCGGAAAAGAGGTTTTATTCCTTTTATTTTATGACCTCCTGGGACTTCTATTTCTTTCAATCTTTCCCATTCTTTCTCTTTTAGATTTAGCATTGTAAGGACTTTTTCTGCGCTAAATGGGACAAAAAGTTCCCCAATTGTTGCAAGAATATGGATCAAATGAGTGCATAGATAAATTGTTGTATTTGTCCTTTCTTTTGAGGTCTTCATAGTTTCCCAAGGCTTCATCTTATCATAATATCTATTTCCGATTGAGCTTATTTCCATCCAAAGTTTTATTGCATTTCTAAAATGGAATTCTGAAAGAGCTTTATCTATTTTATCAATCACATAATTCACTTCCCCCAGAATTTTCTTATCCTCTTTACTTAATTCCCCAATTTCTGGAATCTTACCATCATAATATTTCTCTATAAATTTCAAAGTCCTATTTACAAAGTTCCCAAAATTATTTATTAGTTCCTGATTCACTCTTTCCTGAAACTCTTTCCATTTGAATTCCGAGTCCTTTGTTTCTGGCATTATACAACATAAGTAATAGCGAAGAAAATCTGGAGGAAAATCCTTAAGATATTCATGAAGCCACACAGCAATATTTCTACTTGTAGAGACTTTTGCTCCTTCAAGATTTAAGTACTCATTTGCTGGAATCTCAGAAGGGAGGATAAAATTACCAAGACCCATAATTATAGCTGGCCAAATTATTCCATGGAATACGATATTATCTTTCCCAATGAAATGAACAAGAACTGTTTCTGGATCTTGCCAGTATTCTTTCCATTTTTCTGGTTCTCCTTTTTTCTCTGCCCATTCAATTGTTGAAGAAATATAACCAAGAGGGGCATCAAACCAAACATATAAAACTTTGTTTTTAGGCACATCTGGCAAAGGAACCGGAACGCCCCATTCTAAATCTCTTGTTATTGCACGAGGTTTAAGACCTTCTTTAAGCCAACCCTTAAGATAGCTCTTAACAGTTTTTTTCCAATTCTTTCCCTCTATCCATTTTTCTAAATCTCCTTGAAATTTATCTAATAGAAGATACCAATGCTTAGTCTCTTTCTTTACTGGAGTCGCTCCGCATAATTTACACCTTGGCTCTATCAAATGATCTGCCTCAAGCCAACTTCCGCAGGAATCGCAAGAATCTCCTCTGGCCTCTTCATAACCACAATGAGGGCAAATTCCTTCTACGTATCGATCTGGCAGGAATCTCTCACACCTCTCGCAATAAAACTCTCTTGAATCCTTTGGTTCTATATAACCTTTCTGATATAACTCAAGAAAAACTTTTTGGGAAAACTCATAATGGATCTTCCTTGAGGTTCCAGAAAAATTCTCAAATTTCACTCCAAGTTTTTCTAAGGAGTCTTTTATAATATTATGATAACGGGTTACAAGCTCCTTTGGAGAAATCCCCTCTTTTTCTGCAGCTATTGTGATTGGCACACCATTTTCATCAGTTCCACAAATATAAATTACGTCTTTTCCTTTTTTCTTTAGAAATCGAGTATAAATATCAGCAGGCAAATAAACCCCAGCAAAGTGCCCAATGTGAATGGGGCCATTTGCATAAGGTAAAGCACCTGTTACTATTACTTTTGCTTTTTTACTTGAATCCAAACTTCCCCCCTTTTCTTTATTTCTTCAATAGGAATCTCCTCCTGTGTTTCATCCGGGTAAGAAATTATCACAATACCCATCAACATATTTCTATATAGCACCTTCCCTTCTCCCTTATCTGTCCTAACAATTTCTTCTCTTTCAGGAAAAGCCTGAGTGAATTCATCATAAAAATCTGCTTCAAAATTTAAGCAGCAAAGTAATCTTCCACAAAGCCCAGAAATTCTCGAAGGACTAATATATATATCTTGATTTCTCGCGCTTTCAAGTTTTATTCTTGGTTTTTCTTTAAGAAAAGTATTACAACACAAAGCATTTCCGCACAGACCAAGTCCCCCAATAAAACCAGCATAATCTCTAATTCCAAGGTGTCTTAATTCTATTATACATTTAAACTTATTTCTCAGATCTTTAACCAGCTCTCTAAAATCTATCCTTTTCTCTGCAACAAAATAAAATTTATATCTTTTTCCATTCCATTCTCTATCCACTCCAATAACTTTCATTGGAAGTCCAAGTTGTTTAACTCTCTCTTTAAAAAACTCAAGAGCCCTTTTTTCTGCTTCTTTATTTTCCTTTAGCTTTTCTTTTTCTGTGTCATATATGATATGAGAAATTTTACCCACCGGTTGGATTTTTGAACGAATTTCTACATCTACTTCTCCTACATATTGCTCTTTTTTTATTTCACAGATAACCAACTCTCCTTTTTTTAAAGTGAATTCGGACTCCATAGGATATTTGACACCATGAAACTTTACAAAATATAACATTTTACACCTTTAGCATAAGATAAAATATTATTTTTTCCGGGCTTATATTTGAGTAATAATATTTATAAGCATTTTTAATATAAGAAAAAATCTCCCAGGCTTTATCATAAGTTATTTCTTTTCTTTTGTATCTATCTTCTACTTGCTTCTGGAGGTAAGGAAGTAAAAACTCTAACCCAAATTTCTCTACAATATCTTCCCTCCAATTTCTTATTCGAGATTTTGGATGTAAATTGAAGAATATTTCCTCAATTTCTTTTCCTAATTTTTCTTGAGAATTAAGAAACATTGTTTCTTCTATTCCTCTTCCAAAACGTTTAATATCCATACCTTTTAAAATCTCTTTTTGGAATTGAATAGAGAGAGGTTCAAATCTTATAAGTTTACACCTCGAAATTATTGTTTGAGGCAAAGCGTTTTTATCTTGAGTGATTAAGATAAAAATTACAAAAGGTGGTGGTTCTTCGAGGACCTTCAAAAAAGCATTAAAACCTTCTTCGGTTATTCTATCAGCCTCTGCAATTATTACAATCCTCCATGGATTTTCCATAGGAGTAATATAAACATACTCCTGAACTTTCCTTATAGTATCAATAGAAACGCTCCCTTTTTTTTGACTAACCAAAAAATAATTTTTATTCCTTCTCATTTCCATTAATTCACTTTGTTGGTATCCTTCATATTCTGGAAAGACAACCAGGAGATCGGGATGGACTCCTTTTTCAATTCTTTTCTCATCTTTTAATATCTCTTGACAGAAGGATAAGGCTAAAGAGAATTTTCCTACCCCTCGGGGTCCGTAAAAAAGAAGAGCTGGAGGAAAATCACCCTTTTTTATCATTGAAGATAAAATTTTCTTAGGAATTTCTTGGCCTTTTACTTCTTCCATCTTCATAATTTAATATAATCAAGCGGATTTACTGCTTTACCCCCCTTCCTTACCTCAAAATGAAGCATTGGTTTTTTCACCGAACCTGTTTCTCCAACCTTCCCTATTACATTTCCTTTTTCTACCTCTTCACCCACTTCCACATTGGTTGAGGATAAGTGACTATAAAGTGTTATAAAATTTTCACCGTGGTCTATAAGAATCATTTTACCATAACCGAGAAAGTGGTCATTGTAAACAACCTTTCCAGGTGCAACTGCTTTAACATCCGCCCCTAAAGGAGCTTCTATGTCTATTCCTTTATTTATTGTTTCCGTTCCATATTTCTCTTCCTTTTTTCTCCCAAAATATCCTATTATTGTTCCCTCAACAGGCAAACCTAATAGCTTTTTGTGAAAATATACACTGCCTGAAGTCTTCTCTTTTGTCGAAAGGCTTATTATCAATTTCTCAAGGTCTTCCATTGCCTTTTCCATTTCCTTGGACATTGCTATAGCCTTTTTTCTTTCTCCTTCAACTTTTGTTAAATATTCATTTTTTTCTTTTTTTGTTTTCTCAAGAGCAATTTCTTGCTCTTTTACTTCGTATAAGATTTCATCTAAAGTCTCTACCTTTCTTTCCATTATTTCTTTTTGTGTTTTAAGCCGTTCCTCCAGACGTTCAATCTCTTTTAAGACTCTCCTATCTTGATCCGCAATTAAAACAAGAAATTTTATTCTTTTTAGTGCATCCCCAAAGGAATAAGAAAGTAACACAACTTCTACAGGATGAAGTGGTCCATGGATATATATCTCTCTAATCCTCCTACTTAATATCTCTCTTTTTTCTTTAAGACGAGAATGGAGTTCATTTATAAGAAGTTCGATATTTTTTTTCTCCTCATTTATTATTTCTCTTTTTCTTTTTAAAGTATTAATGATCTCAGTATTAAGGCTTATCTCCTTATCAAGTTCTTGTAGTTTCCTCAAAATACTTGTCTCTTCTCCTTTTAATTTTGCTATTTTCTCCTTTTGCTCCTTTAATTGTTGACGAAGAATTTTTAATCTCTCTTCGGGAGACTTCACCTCTATAGATATAAGCGCAATTAAGATAGTCCACCAAACCAAGACTTTACCCCAAAAGCTTATCATTAGGTCTAAGAGTTTCTTCCTCTATAGACTCTCTTCTCTTAAAAAAAGGAAAAAAACTTTTTTTTATCCAAAAAAGAAAAGCAAAAATGGTAAAGATAAATTTTTTTCTATTCATAATACCCAAATTTTCTTACCTCTTTCTCATTTTTTCTCCAGTTCTTTTTAACCTCAACCCAGGTATTCATATAGACTTGATATCCAAGGAATCTTTCTATTTTTTTTCTTGACTCGCTTAGAACTTTCTTTAGTTTCTCTCCCCCTTTGCCTATTATGATCCCTTTTTGGGATTCCCTTTCTACAAAAATTTTTATATCTATCTTGTTGTCTTTCATATTCTCTACTTTTACAGCAACAGAATAAGGTATTTCCTGTCCATATTCTTCAAATATCGTTTCTCTTATAAACTCTTCTATAAAGAATCTTTCGTTTCTATCAGAAATATAATCCTCGGGATAAAAAGGTTCTCCTTCTTTCAGATATTCTAATAAAGAAGGAATTATTTTTTCTACGTTATCTCCTCTTAAAGCTGATATCGGGAAAATTTTGGTAAAACGTTTTGTCTCCAAACTTTCTTCTATTTTCTTCAAGTCTTCTTCCTTTATTAAGTCTATTTTATTTATTAGCAAAAAAATTGGCTTATTGTCTTCAATTGTAGAAAAATCAATATTCCTTGATTCTTCCCTATTATCAATTAGAACCATTACGAGATCTGCATCATTTATAGATTTATCTATTTGCGATTGCATTGCCTCTTCTAGTTTGTTTTTTGGTTTAAAATGACCTGGTGTGTCTATGAAGATGATTTGTCCTTCTTGGTTTGTCCAGATTCCAAGGATTCTATTTCTGGTTGTTTGAGGTTTATTTGAAACAATAGAAATAGGAGTTCCGATTAAACGGTTTATTAAAGTAGATTTACCTACATTAGGTTTTCCAACTATAGAAACAAAACCAACTTTCATATGAAAAAATATATCTATATGAGTTATAAAGTCAAGGGAAAGAAGAAAAGGGTCAAGATGATTAAAAGAGAGTTGAAAACTTTGTAGTTGATATTACATTATAAGAGAAAAATTAGAAAAACTCTTTATTATATTATAAGGGAGGATAGTATGAGTAAATTTATTAACTTAAATTCAAAATCCAAAAACTTCTTTTTATATTTTTTATTTATATCTTTAATTTTCAATTTTTTAAATCCGAGAAACAGAGATTCAAATAATGAAAATAATGGTTATACATACTTATACAAAGTGATGGACCAATAAAACGAAGTTTTTTACATCTATTCAGATTATAACTCTGGAGGAAATCATTATTATCCCTCGGGTTATTATAATGGTTCATCAAATATAGATGTTAATTTCAACTGTCAAGAAAACCCAGCATTCGGTAAAAGTTGTATAAGAATAGAGTGGAATGGGCAAGCGGGAAATGATGGATATAAGTGGAATGGAATTGTTTGGCAAGAACCAGAGAATAACTGGGAGGGAAATAATGGGAAAGGTTATAATTTAGAAGGAGCCACAAAATTATCCTTTTGGGCAAAATCTATTGAATCTGGATTAAAAATAATATGCGGTGTGGGTTATAAAAACGATTCTTCAGAAGAGATTAAAGATACATTCGAGTTATCTCCTAAATGGAGTAAATACGAAATTGATTTAACTGGGAAGAATCTCTCAGATATCTGTGCAGGATTCTTTTTTGTCTTTAATCAAGAACTAGATCCGAATCCAGATGGTTGTACATTTTATCTTGACGAGATTTCCTTTAATTTACCTCGCGAAGATTCAATCCGATTTCTTCAAAGTTATGAAATGTCCTCTTCAAAAAACTATAGGATGGCTAATAAGGCTTACACTTATGATAATGCTTTGGCAATGATTGCATTTTTAGTAAGAGGAACACAGGAAGACATAAGAAGGGCTAGAATAATTGGAGATGCTTTTAAATATGCTCAAGAGAACGATAGATATTATAAGGACGGAAGGCTAAGAAATGCCTATAGTTCTGGAGATATTATTCACCATCAAACTGGAAAGGCAAGATTACCAGGATGGTGGGATTCTGACAGTTCAAAATGGTTTGAGGACTCATATGATGTTGGAACTTATACTGGAGAGATGGCTTGGATTATAATTGCTTGGTTAAGTTATGATTCAATAACGAATGAAAATAGATACATCCAAAATGCTATAGATTTAGGAAACTGGATTTATGAACATTGCTATGATTCTACAGGAATTCCTGGTTATACTGGGGGCTATATAGGGTGGGAACCACAACCCACAAAAGAAAACTGGAAATCTACAGAACATAATATTGATGTTTATGTAGCTTTTAAAAGATTATATCACCATACTGGTAACGATATTTGGCTTAAAAGATCCATAAAAGCGTTAAATTTCGTGAAATCCTTATGGGACTCTTCTACAAAACATTTTTGGTCTGGCACTTTGGATAGCTTAAACATTAATGATTTTTCTCCCCTTGATGCCCAGACTTTTGGTGCACTTGCTTTAGATGAAGAGCCATATGATTGCGGATTTTTATGGGCAGAAGATAATTGTTGCGTCTCTCTTAGTGAATATAAAGGATTCCATTTTAGCAATATTTGCGATGGAATCTGGTGGGAAGGCACAGCTCAGATGTGTTGTACATACTTTGAGAAAAACAAGAAAGACAAGGCTGACACATATATAGAGGAATTACGTAAATGGCAAGAATTTTCTTCTTTTGGTAATAAGCAAGGGATAGTTGCTTGTTATCCCGATAGTATCTGGACCGGTTTAACAAGATTCTGGGGTAAATGGTATTATTATGCCGATCTGCATATAGGAGCCACTAGCTGGTATATATTCGCCGAGAGGAAAATCAATCCCTTCTGGGGCTCAAAGATGGGAAGTGTAGAAAAAAAATTAATATTACTACTACTTTATATCTCAGTCAAAATCCTTTCAATTATACTACAAGAATATTCTATAGCCTTCCAAGAAACTCTTTAATTAAACTTGCAATTTATGACCTCACCGGTAAAGAAATAATCATCCTTGAACATGGAATAAAGTCCAGTGGAAATCATTCTGTTTTATGGAATGGAAGGGACAAATATGGCAATGAGTTACCAGGAGGAACTTACTTTTGTCAATTGAAAGCTGGTTCAGATTCAAAAGTATGTAAAATTGTAATCTTGAGATAGATTTAAAGCTCTAGTTATTTATTTTATAATTTATTTATAAAATTTAATAAAAATGATTTTCTTTTCTCTAATTGTTAAATTCAAAGAAGGGAAAGACTCATATCTTAAGAGAAAAGAGGGATATATATTTTTTAATTTAACTTCCAAATCTTTCAACAGGTTCTTCCACTTTCCTAATAAGATAAGGAAATTCTATTGACAAATGAAATTTTTTTATTAAAAATATATAAGCAAATGCCCCTGTAGCTCAGTGGATAGAGCGCCGGTTTCCTAAACCGGAAGTCGTAAGTTCGAATCTTACCAGGGGTATATTCTAAAGTTGAGAGGAGAAAATGGTTAAACATAAAAAGAAAGATTTGAAACGGGATGAGTTTAAAGAAGCTATTCAAGAATTAATCATTTTTTATAAACATCATAGAAAAGTTTTTATCGGGATAATTATTGGGATAGTTGCAACTTTAATTCTTTCTTTTTCTTATAGAAAATTCAAAATTTCTCGGTTTGAGAGATCAAAAGAACAGTATAATATAGCTGTAGCTTTGTTTGATAATGGTAGATTCGAAGAAGCTAAAAGTAGATTCAAGTTATTAACTGAAGAATATTGGGGAACGATTTTCGCAAATAGAGCAGTTTTTATGTTAGCATGTATTAGTTATAAAGAAGGGAATTTAGACGAAGCTATTTCGAAGTTTCAGGATTTTTTAAAAACAAAGTATGATGAACTTTTCACCCCAAATGCTTACGAAGGCCTGGCCCAATGTTACGAACAAAAAGGGGATTTTCAGAAAGCAATAGAAAATTACAAAATTGCTCTTGATAAATTTAAAAATAATTTAGGAAAAGCCGAATGTATGATTAGTCTTGCCCGGATTTATCTTGCAGAGCAAAAAATTGAAGAAGCGAAAAAAATGCTTAAAGAAGTTATTGAAACTTCTGAAAATTATGAAATTATAAGAGAGGCGGAGAGAAAACTAAAATTGATTCAAGTTCAAGAAGAACTTAATGAATGAAAGTTTAATAGAAAAAATAAGAGAAAATATCAAAGAAAAAGAACTTGATGCTATTGTAATTACCGAACTTTATAAAATCCTTTTCCTTCTTGGTATCGAATCTTCATTTAATATTTTTGAATTATGTCTATGCCTTATTATTACAAAAGAAGAAATTCTTTTAATAGGAGATCCCTTCTCTCTATCTTTAATAAAAATTCCACCCATTATAAAGATAAGAGAGATAAATGTAAAAAATATAGAAATAATCTCCTTTTTGAATGATCTTGAAGAACTTCTTTTAGAAAAGAAGTTAAATAAAATAGGTTCTTTTGAAGAAATTAGATTACCAAAATATAAAGTAAAAAAACTTCCGGATATTTTCGACGAGAAATTTATTATTCCTGATGAGAGAAGAATTTCAATTCTCAAAGAAAATGCATTGATATGCAAAAAAGTTCTTCAGGATTCCTTAAAAGAATTAAAAACAGGTATTTCTGAGATCTCTCTGAGAAATATAATAGACGAGAAAATTTACCAATTTGGGGGAGAAAGAAGGGCATTCCCTACCAAAGTGATTTTTGGTGAAAATACATCTAATCCTTTTGGATTAAGCAACGGAAAAAAGCTAAAAGAAGGAGACCTTATATTTATTAACTTTGGAATTATAAGATCTGGGGTTGGTATAGAACTTGCAAGAACTTATCTATGGGGAGGAGAAAATAAGTTTTTAAAAAAGGTTTATAATGAAATAACAGAAATTTATGAAAAATTTCTCTCTTTTATATCATATGGAAAAATATCAAGAGAGATTTACAATTATGCATGGAAGCTCGTAAAAGAAAAGAATTATGAAAAAAATTTTTTCCCTCCTCTTAATGCACCTTTAACATTAATTGGAAAAAGATTAAAAATATCTAACACAAGTAACTTCTTGATTAAAGAAGGAACTCTCTTATATCCTCAGATGAGTTTTTATTTCCCTGGTAAATTTGGTATAAAATTTCAAGACGTGCTACTTTTAGAAAGCGGAAAGCATGTCCTACTCACTAACTTTCTAAATAAAGGAGATGAGGTTTGTTTTTCCTTTGGCCAATAAGGACGGATAGTTTAGTCAGAAGACTTCCTATTATAACTTTATCTATTATAGGATTAAATGCTTTAGTCTTTTCTATCAGTTATCCCATAGAGATAAAGCAAGAAAAAATCATTATTAGGTTAGAAGAAGAACTTAGAGAGATAGAGAAAAAAGCTTTTTCTCCTGATAATCCTACAGAAATAATAAAATATGCAAAAGATCCCAAATATTTGAGAGAAAAAATAAGAAACAGAGAAATAGAACTTCCTGAAGAACTATGGCAAAAGTGGAAAAAAAAATACGATGAATTTCAAGAAAAAATGGAAGGAAGGGTTTTTAAAAAGTATGGGTTCAGCCCTGAGAATTTTGATTTCTTTACTCTATTTACTTCTATATTCCTTCATGGGAGCTTCACACACCTCTTTGTTAATATATGGTTTCTGTGGCTAGTTGGATTAAATGTTGAAGATAGATGGGGTAGGCCTTTCTTCCTTGGTTTTTATCTTCTTTCAGGAGTTATTAGTGATCTTGTCTTTATGGCGATTACTAAAGTAGAAGGCCCTTTAATTGGAGCATCGGGAGCAATCGCAGGGGTAATGGGTGCTTTTGCAATTCAGTATTACAAATCAAAGATATATTTCCTCTTTATATGTTTTCTCCCATTTATTTACAGAATAATTCCTCTTTATGCATGGTTCTATTTACCCCTATGGTTTTTCACTGAGATTCTTAATGCAATTTATTTAACAGATTATTCTAACATTGCTTTCTGGGCTCACGTTGGAGGATTTGGATTTGGTGCTCTTTTTGCAATTATTCTTCGCCTTACTGGTATTGAAGAAAAATATTTAAAACCTCTTGTAGAGGATACTTTAAATCTTGTGGACTCTAAATTTGGAAAAGCTATTGAAGCAAGAAGTGCCGGAAAAATTGAAGAAGCAGAAAATTATCTAAAAGAGATTTTAAAAGATAATCCCTCTAATATAGATGCAGCCAAAGAATTAATAGATATTTATGTTAATAGGAACAAAAAGGAAGAAGCTTCAAGAATCGCAAAAGAAACATTCAAAAAACTTAGAATAGGAGAAAAGGAATCTTCTTTAATTTTAAATTTTTATGAAGAAATTTTAAGAAAAAATAAATTACTTTCAGTATTAAGCCAATTTGATTTCTACTTTATTTCTCAATTGTATGAGAAAAGAGAAAATTATATAGAATCCGCTAAGGTTCTTGCATCTGCTTACAAAATCAATAGAAAAACTGACGATGCTCCATACATTTTACTTCGCCTTATAAGAGCTCTTGCTCTTAGCGGAAAAGAGGATATTTTAAAAAAGGCTATATTAGAAATGAAAAATAACTTCCCCGAAATGAAGGATAAGACAATAGCAATTTTAAAGGAGATAAAAAATGGAAAGAGAAAAAGCTCTTGAAATTTTAAAGAGTAAATTAAAAAACGAACGAATAATAAAACATCTTTTTGCTGTAGAATCCTGTATGAGGGCTCTTTCACAAAAATTTGGAGGAGATGAAGAAAGATGGGCTCTTGCAGGTCTTTTTCATGATATAGATTACGAAGAGACAAAAAATGATCCCTCTTTACACGGAATAAAAGGAGCAGAATTTTTGGAGAAGTATGGGATTTCAAAAGACATTCTCTACGCAATAAAAGCCCATGCTGGGAATGCCCAACCAAGGAGAAAAATGGATATAGCTCTTCTATCTTCAGACGCTGCATCTGGCTTGATTGTAGCATCTGCTCTCGTAAATAAAGGGGGTCTTAGGGAGCTAGATACTTCGTTCGTCCTAAAGAGGTTTAAAGAGAAAAGATTTGCTGAGGGAGCTGATAGAAAGTTAATAGAAAGATGTCAAGATTTAGGCCTTACACTCGAAGAGTTTATCTCAATTTGCCTTTTGGGAATGAAGGAAATAGCAAATGTTCTTGATATTTAGTCTCTTTATCAGTTCTTATTCTGAAATAAAACCAGATTCATTATTAAAATTAAAAAAAGATGATTGGTTTTCCGAAGATAAATTTCTTCATTTTGCCCATTCTGCAGTGATTTCTTCTTCGATATATCTTATTACAAATAACATAAATAGAAGCAATAACAAGACTTCTTTTTATATTTCTTTTTCAATTTCTTCTCTTCTTGGAATTTCCAAAGAGATAAAAGATAGTAAAGAAAAGGACAATTTTGCTTCTTATAAAGATCTTGTGTTTGATCTTGCTGGTATTTTATTTGGGATTTTTCTTGTTTCAACTGAAAAATGAAGCTAAAATAGTGGGTGAACTTCCCTTTTATCTTCAATTAAATAAAAAAGATTTTGAAGAAAAAATTGAAAAATTATACGACATATTAAATTCCTGCACTCTTTGTGGAAGAAGATGTGAAGTTAATAGAAGAAATAAAAAGGGAATTTGTAATTCAGGAATAAAAATAAAGATTTCCTCAGCATTCCCTCATTTTGGGGAAGAAAGACCTCTTGTAGGAACCTATGGTTCCGGGACTATTTTTTTAAGTAACTGCAATTGTAAATGTGTTTACTGTCAAAATTTTGAAATATCTCATTTTGGAGAAGGAATAGAGATAGAGGAAGAAGAGGTTGCATATAAAATGCTTTATCTTCAAGGGCTTGGTTGCCATAATATAAATTGGGTGAGCCCAACCCATTTTGCCCCTCAACTTATAAAAGCCCTTTTCATAGCAAGAGAAAAAGGCCTTTATATCCCAATCGTGTATAATACAGGTGGATATGATTCTCCTAGACTAATAGAATTACTTTCAGGAGTAATAGATATATATATGCCAGATATTAAATATGGTAATAATGAAAATGGTTATAAATATTCAGGAGTAAAAGATTATTGGGACTTAGTAAGAATTTCTGTGAAAAAGATGCATTCTCAGGTCGGAGATCTTGTTATAAATTCTCAAGGGATTGCTGAAAGAGGATTAATAATACGTCATCTTGTCTTACCAAATAATATTGCAGATTCAGAAAGAGTTTTAGAATTTATTTCAAAAGAAATATCAAAGAATACTTTTGTAAACATTATGGCTCAATATAGACCTTGTTATAGAGCTCAAGAATTTAAAGAACTTTCAAGAGGAATAACCCAAGAAGAGTATGAAAAGGTTCTCAAGAAGGCAAAAGAACTTGGCTTAAAAAGAGCTGGAGCTCATTAGTTTTCAGAATTAATCTCAAGGACTTCTTTTAAAAATTTACCTGTGTAGGACTCTTTAATTTTAACAATTTCTTCTGGAGTTCCTTCTCCAACTAATTTTCCTCCCTCTTCCCCCCCTTCAGGGCCAAGATCAATTATCCAATCTGCACATTTTATTACATCTAAATTGTGTTCAATAACAACGACAGTATTCCCCAACTCCACAAGGCGCTCCAAGACTTTAAGAAGAAGTTTTATATCATAAGCATGTAGACCAGTTGTTGGTTCGTCTAAAAGATAAAGAGTCTTGCCCGTTGCTACTTTTGATAGTTCTTTCGCAAGTTTTACTCTTTGAGCCTCTCCCCCAGAAAGGGTCGTTGCAGGTTGTCCAAGTTTCACATAACCGAGTCCAACTTCTTGAAGAAGTTCCAATTTTTGTCTTGCCCCTCTTATATCTTTAAAGAAAGAAACAGCCTCATCAACTGTTAAATCTAAAACGTCCGCTATATTTTTCCCTTTATATTCTACTTCTAAAGTTTCCTTTTTAAATCTTTTCCCCTTACAGCTTTTACAGGTAATATATACATCAGAAAGGAAATGCATTTCAATTTTTATCTGCCCTTGACCTTGGCATTCTTCACAACGTCCACCTGGGACATTAAAAGAAAATCTTCCCTTATCATAACCTCTAATTCTCGCAGCAGGAAGCTCAGCGAAGAAATCCCTTATTGGAGTAAAAGCCCCTGTATAAGTTGCAGGATTTGATCTTGGAGTCCTCCCAATAGGACTTTGGTCTATATTTATAACCTTATCAATATATTCTATTCCCTCTATCCTATCATACTCAAGAGGTAAAAACCTTGAGCCATAAAAATGTCGCGCTAAAGCTCTATACAAAATATCAATTATAAGAGTGCTCTTCCCTGAGCCTGAAACACCTGTTACACAGACAAAACAATTTAAAGGAATTTCTATATTTATATTTTTCAAATTATTTCCTCTTGCTCCTATAATTTTAATTATCTTCTCTTTCTTTCTTCTTTTCTTAGGAACCGGTATTTTCTCTTTACCCGAAAGATATCTTCCTGTAATTGTCGAGCCATCTTTTTTTAGAGCTTCTGGAGTGCCTGAAAAAACAACCCTTCCACCTTCTATCCCTGCTCCAGGGCCAAGATCTATAACCCAATCTGCCGAAAGGATGCTTTTGAAATCGTGCTCTACCATAATCACAGTGTTCCCCATATCTCTTAGAGATTTTAAAGTTTTTATAAGTCTTAGGATATCCCTTTCATGAAGCCCTATCGAAGGTTCATCAAGAATATATATAATTCCTACAAGACCTGAACCAATTTGAGTTGCAAGATGCACTCTTTGGGCTTCTCCTCCCGCAAGTGTTTGTGTTGGACGTTCAAGTGTAAGATAATTAACTCCCACATCTTCTAAGAAACGAAGTCTATGTAGAATTTCAGGAAGTAATTCAGAAGCAATTTTTTCTCTCTCATCATCAAAGCTTATGCTCTCAATGAATTTTCTACACTGAGTTATATTCATTTTAGTCACTTCATATATATTCTTATCTTTTATTTTCACAGATAAAGCCTCTTTTCGAAGTCTTGAACCTCCACACTCAAGGCAAGGCTTTACCACCATATATTTTTCTATCTCTTCCCTAATCCAATCAGATTCTGTGTATTGATGTCTTCTATTAAGATAAGGAATTATTCCTTCCCATTCTTCTTTCCCATAAAGAATTATATTCCTTTTTTCTTTGCTAAGATTTTTCCAGGGTTCGTCTAAGTTTATATTATATCTATAGGCGAGGCTTCTCAATTCCATAGCAAGTCTTCCTCTTGGTTCCCCTATTGGGGCAATTGCTCCTTCAAAAATTGATAATTCTTCACTAAAAATTATATTTTTAGGGTCTATTTCCATTTCTGTCCCAATACCCTGGCACTTAAAACAAGCCCCATAAGGAGAGTTAAAGGAAAACAATCTAGGAGAAACTTCAGGATAACTTATTCCGCAAATAGGACAAGCAAATTTCGTGGAGAAAATCATATCAGAACCTTTCTCAATATCTCTTAATATTAAGATACCTTCTGCCTCTTCAAGAGCTGTTTCTACAGAATCAGCTATCCTACTTCTTATTTCTTTTTTTATTTTTATTCTATCTACCACAACTTCAATATTATGAGGCTTATTTTTATCAAGTTCTGGAACTTTTTCTATTTCAAAAATTTCACCATCTATTATCACTCGAACAAATCCTTTTTCCCCAATTCTTTTCAATTCATTAGAAAAAGTCCCTTTTTTACCCCTTGCTATTGGAGCAAGAATATAAACAGGAGTTCCTTCAGGAAGATCTAAAATCTGTTCCACAATCTCATCCACAGTCTGAGAAGAAACTTCTCTTCCACAATTATAACAATATACTGTTCCTGTTCTTGCAAAGAGAACGCGGAGATAATCGTAAATCTCTGTTACAGTTCCGACTGTAGAACGGGGATTCTTAGAAAGTTTTCTTTGTTCTATAGAAATAGTAGGGGATAAGTTTGTAATAGACTGAACATCAGGTTTATCCATCACCCCAAGAAATTGTCTTGCATATGCAGAGAGAGATTCTATGTATCTTCTCTGCCCTTCTGCATAAATTGTGTCAAAAGCAAGCGAAGATTTACCCGAACCTGAGATTCCTGTTATTATAACTAACTTATCACGAGGAATCTCAACATCTATCCCTTTTAAATTATGAACAGAAGCTTTTTTAATTTCAATTTTTTTCATATTCAGAGAGTATTCTCGAAACTTCTTTTGGATCAGCTCTTCCTTTCGTTTTTTTCATCACTTCTCCCACAAAAAAACCTAATAATTTCTTTTCTCCTTTTTTAAAGCGTTCAAATTCCTTCGGTTGCTCTTTAAACACCTCTTCAATAACTTTTTTCAGGGCCTCTGGATCAGAGATTTGTATTAGATTTCTTTCCTCCACAATCTCTATAGGAGACTTCCCGGTCTCTACCATTAATTTAAAAACTAAAGAACCATTAATTCTTGATAATTTTCCAGATAGAACCATTTTTATTATATTTGCAAGGTTCTCCGCAGAAATATCTGGTTCTTGAAAATTTCTATATTCCCTTATAAGCCATCTACTAATTTCAAGAGGCTCATTTAGAATTCTTAAAGTTTCTTCAAATAATTTAGAGGCTTTCTTTGAACCAGAGATTATCTTAGCCTCTTCTTCACTAACTCCAAGATTTTTGTATCTTTCCATCCTCTCTTCAGGTAATTCTTCTAAACTTTTTCTAATTTCCTCAATCCATTCTTCTTCCAAAACGAGAGGCGGTAAATCTGGCTCAGGGAAGTATCTATAATCTGAAGCTTCCTCTTTCGCTCTACCTATTCTGGTTTTGCCAGTCTTTTCAGAATAATGAATAGTTGCCTGTTCAACAATTCCTCCTCTTTCTAAAATCTCTATCTGACGTTTTACCTCGGATCTAAGGGCTCTTCCAACAGCTCTAAAAGAATTTAAATTCTTTATCTCTGTCCTTGTGCCAAGTTTTCCTTCTTCCTTACTAACAGACACATTTGGTTCACATCTGAGTTCTCCTTTTGCCATAATAGCGTCTGAAACCTGAGTAAATTCCAAAATTTTTTGCAGTTTCTTCAAATAAGCAAGAGCCATCTCAGGAGAATCAATATCTGGTTCTGTTACAATCTCTATTAAAGGAATCCCAGCTCTATTATAATCAATTAGAGATTTATCCTTTTCATGAATTAGTTTCGCGGATTCCTCTTCAAGATGAACTCTTTTTATTCTAACTTCTTTTCCTTCCACCAATATTTTCCCAGAAGTAGCTAATGGAGATTTATACTGAGTAATTTGATACCCCTTAGGAAGATCAGGATAAAAATAATTTTTCCTTGCAAAAATTGACTTTTTGTGAATCTCACAGTTCAATGCAAGAGCAGCTCTTATGGCTAATTCAACAGCTTTTTTGTTTAAAGAAGGAAGAACCCCAGGAAGCCCAAGGCAAATTGGACAAACATTTGTATTTGGAGCTTCCCCAAAACTTGTAGGGCAACCACAGAACAGTTTTGTAGTTGTCTTTAGTTGAGCGTGAACTTCAATTCCTATTGTGACTTTATAATCATTCATAGGAAAGCCCTTTAAAAGGTTTTATTTTTTCTACAAGTTTAACAAGAGAGAGAAGCCCCTTTTCGTCAAAATGTCTTCCCATTATTTGATAACCAATCGGTAAGTGACCTACAAAACCTGCCGGAGCTACTATTGCAGGAATTCCTGAGAGATTAGCTCCTGCTGTAAGACGATCTGGGATGTGCATCCTTATAGGATCATCCGTTCTTTCTCCTATTGGAAACGCTGGAGTTGGAGTTGCAGGAGTAAAAAGATAATCAACTTCTTTAAAACATTCCTCAAATTCCCATGTAATTATTTTCCTTATAAGATCTGCTCTTTCATAATATTCGGCAATAGCTTCGGAGGAGAGAACAAATGTCCCAACAAGAATTCTTCTTTTGACCTCTGGAAGGAAACCTTCTTCTCTTGATTTTCTTATTGTTTCTAAGAAATCTTTTCCCTCTTTTCTTAAACCATATCTAACCCCATCATATCTTGCAAGATTAGAAGAAGCCTCAGCATAAGAGATAACTTGATAAGTAGAAATTATGTAATCTGTGCTTGGTAAAGAGACTTTTTTAAAAGAAAACCCTTCTTTTTCTAAAGCTTCTTTAATTTCCATTACTTTATTATAAACTTCCTCATCAATTTCTTCAAAATATTCCTCTGGAATTCCTATTTTTATTCCCTTTTGTGGAAACTCTAAATTTTCGTAATCTTCAACTTCATTAGTTGAAGAGGTAGAATCTCTTTTATCATATCCTGCTATTACACTTAACAGAAGTCCAACATCTTCTGAGTTTCTTCCTATAATCCCTATTTGGTCTAAAGAAGAGGCGAAAGCAACAAGCCCATATCTTGATACTCTACCATAAGTTGGTTTAAGTCCCACAAGTCCACAATAGGAAGCAGGTTGCCTAACCGAACCTCCAGTATCAGATCCAAGAGAGATAATAGCACTTCCGGAAGCTAAAGCTGCTGCTGAGCCACCGCTTGAGCCTCCTGGAACTCTTGATAAATCATAGGGATTCTTTGTGGGGCCATAAAATGAACGCTCTGTAGAAGAACCCATTCCAAATTCGTCAAGATTTGTTTTCCCTATAAAAATCCCTCCCTCACTCTCAATTCTCTCAATTACAGTGGCAGAATAAGGAGGAATAAAACCCCTAAGGATACCAGAACCACAAGTTGTAGGAACCCCTTTGATATTTATATTATCCTTAACTGCGATTGGTATGCCTCTTAATCTTCCTTTCTTAGATCTTTTTAAACTTTCTCTTGCAAGTTCTTCCGTAACCGTTATAAAAGCGTTAATCTCCGGATCAATATTTCTAAGACATTCCTCCAGTAGTTCAAGAGGGGTATATTCTCCCCTTTCAAATTCTTTGTGGTAATTAGCTATTGTCTTCATTGATAATTTTATTTATTGTGAAATGATTATTAATTGGATTTACAGTATTTAACAAAACCTCTTTCACTGGAAGAGGTTTCTCTTCTTTGTCTTCCCTTAGGATCAATTTTTCTATTTTAAGGTAATTACTAGAAAGTGGACAACTAATTTCCACTTCCTGGATTTTCTGGATATGTTTAATAATCTTATCAAGATCTTCCTGAAGTTTTTTCTCTTCATCTTTATCTAGCTGAATATTTGCAAGTTTTGAGAGGTGTTTTATATCTATCTTTTTCATTTCAAAAAACTTCTTTTTATCTTTTTTGTCTCTCCACCAAAAGAGATTAAAAGTTTATCTCCATCTAAAACTTCTAAGACTTTTCCTCTGCCGAATATTGGATGTTCTACCCAAATACTTGTCTCATCAAAATTCTTTCTCCTTTCTCCTATTCGCTCGGTTGTTAAATCTATAACCTCCTTATAAGGAAGCTCCCATAAGAAAGAAGAAGGGAGGATCATTTTCCTACCTTCCCATCCTGCTCCCGGATTATTGAAATAAGAAAGATACAATTTTTTCTTTGCTCTTGTCATTCCAACGTAAAAAAGCCTCCTTTCCTCTTCTATATTTCCTTCTTTAATACTTCTATAATGTGGAAGAAGACCCTCTCCAATTCCAACAATAAAAACAACTTCAAATTCAAGTCCTTTTGTATTATGTAAAGTCATTAAGTTGACAGCTTCGGCTTTCTCATCCCAATAATCAATTTCGGTTTTAAGTCCCACATCTATCAAATAATCTTCAGGTGAAGTCTTACCTGAACGCTCAATAAATTCATAAACCGCAGATACCAGTTCCTGAATATTCTCAATCCTTCCCTCTGACTCTTCTGTATCCTCTTTTTTTAGAATTTCTATATAACCCGTTTTTTCTATTATAGAATTTATAAGCTCATCAATCCTTTTTATTTTCTCAAGTTCCCTTATAAGATTTACGAAATCTTTAACTCTTTTTTCTTCTTCAGCAAGCTCCTCTGAAGCTTCCCACAAAGAAATGTTTTTTTCTTTACTTATTTTTTCTATTCTTTCTTTTGTTGCTTTACCTATCCCTCTTTTCGGAGTATTCAAAATTCTTGAAAAAGAGATAGAATCATTCTTATTTACAATAAACTTGATATAAGAAATAATATCTTTTATTTCCTTCCTTTCGTAAAATTTAACGCTTCCTACAATTTTATAAGCTATATTCTCTCTTAAAAGCGCTTCTTCTATAGCTCTTGATTGGGCATTTGTTCTATATGTTATTAGTATTTCTTTTTTACTATAATTTTCCATCTCTTTTTTCAAAAATTTTATTAGCTTTTCGGCCTCTTCTTTCTCTGTTGTTCCTGAAAATAAAGTGATTTTCTCCCCTTCTGGAGCTTCTGTCCAAAGTTTTTTCTCTTTTCTAAAACGATTATTTTTTACAACAGAAGAAGCTACTTCAAGAATTCTTTTTGTAGATCGATAGTTCTTCTCAAGTTTGTAAACTTTTGAATTAGGAAAGTCCTCCTCAAAATTCAATATGTTGTTTATATCCGCTCCTCTAAATCCATATATAGATTGATCATCATCCCCCACTACAAACACATTGTCATATTTCAAAGATAATCTTTTTAGTATTTCATATTGGGCTGTATTAGTATCTTGATATTCATCTACCAATTTATGGATAAATCTACCATTTAGTTTTTCTCTAACATTTTCGTTTTTTTCTAATAAATTATATAGATTAAAGAGAAGATCATCAAAATCCATTGCATCATTTTCTTTAAGTCTTTCTTCATACTTCTTATAAACCTCTTTTAGTAACTCTGTTTTATAATCATAGGGAGTAAATTCATCTGGCAAAATTAACTTATTTTTTAGGTTTGATATCATCCTATGCGTATAAGAAAGAGGAAGATTCTTTTCCTGGATACGAAGTTCTTTCATTACCTCACTTATGAGATTTCTTTCATCTTCAGAGTCATATATAACAAAGTTTTTAGAATAGGGGAGGTAATCAGAAAATTCTCTAAGAAGCCTAGCACAAACAGAATGGAAAGTTCCAATCCAGATTCCTCTAATAAGAACACCCACTAAATTTCCCAACCTTTCTTTCATCTCATCCGCCGCTTTATTTGTAAAAGTAACTGCAAGAATTTGATGCGGTTTCACACCTAAGATTCTTAAAAGATAAGCAATTCTATAAGTAATCACTCTCGTTTTACCACTCCCCGCTCCGGCGAGAACCAGAGCGGGTCCTTCGGTATGCATTACTGCTTTTATCTGCTCTTCGTTGAGTTCTTCTTTGAAGTTCAAAATTTAAGAAATAAAGTTCTACATTTCTTTATTCTGTTGCAATAACCTTAAACTCAATCCTTCTATTCTGCCATCTCCCTTCACGAGTTGTATTAGGAGCAATTGGTTGAGTTTCTCCATAACCTCTTGTTGTAAGACGGATAGGACTTATCCCTCTTTGAACAAGATAGTTCTTTACAGATTCTGCTCTTAGCTCAGATAGTCTCAGGTTATAAGCTTCATCTCCAACAGAATCTGTATGTCCAGAAATTTCAACCTTTACATTTTCGTTGGCCTTTAAAATTTCTACAACCTTATCAAGAATAGGATATTGATCTGGAGGTATTGTTGCTTTACCGGATGGGAAATTAATTCCTTGGAGAACGATTTTCTCTTCTTTTTCTAACTTCTTCACCAATTTCACATTCTTTATCGTGGTTTCACCTTTCTTTATTTCGATTGGGAAAGTCTCAGGTAAATATCCATCAGCAGAAATACGAACGTTATAAGTTCCCACCTCGAGCTCTTTCTTAAACACACCACTAACCCCATCAGATGCAATGGAAGGTATTTCTGTCCCTAAGAATTCTATTTTTGCAAGAAGGGGCGTTTCTTCTCTAAAAGCACTAACAGTTCCTGTAAAGATTCCTGTCTCTACCACCGGAACTTCTTTTTTCTCTCTTCTTAGAACAGTATTTATACTAATTGTAGAAGAAGACTTCACAGTTATAGAAGCTTCTTTTGGAAGATAACCCTCTTTTGAAAGCTTCATTTTATAAACTCCTGGATCAATCTCTATATCAATCTTTCCATCCTCTCCTGTTTGATAACTAAGACCTGTCTCCTCAAAGGATACTGTTACTATTAAAGGTTCGTTCGTCTCTTGATCGGTCACCATTAAAGAAATAACACCTTTCTTGGGTTTTTCTTCTTTCTTCTTTTCTATAAGAGTGCTCTGTATAGTGAATCCCAGCCGATATCTCCATTGTCCTCCTTCATCAAATAATGCATCCGGAACAAAATCTGTGGAGTCGTTAAATACGTAGTCAACCCCAAGGTCAAAAGAAAATGTCCTTGGGACGAGAAATCTAATCCCAAAAGAACCTATTAAAGTATCAGGATTATCTTCTTCAGCTATTATATCTTTTACCTCAAATAGGAAACGAGTGTATGAACCTGCTGCAAGCTCAAGACCACCACCAAACCTGATCAAGCTAGGTCTTGATTCTCCACCCGGAATAATGGAACCCGTCTTCCAGATTTTTCCTCTTTTAACATATCCTCCATTTAAGTGGACAAGAAGAGGATATATCTCAAGATCACTTAGAAGATCTAACGCAAAATCTGGAGCATGTCTTATTCCAGGATAGAAAGTCTCCATTAAAATTTCTTCTTTATTGGTTGGTTCAAATGGATTAAATGCTGTTCCAATGTGTCCTCCAACTAACCATTTGAAAACCGGTTCTTCCTCTTGTAAAAAACCTCCTACAATGGGCAAATAAAACTTTATTCCTCCATAAATATTTTTCCACCCCATTTCAAACTCTGTTTCATCAGGGCTAAAGAATGCATTGCTATATGCGTATTTACTATAAACCGTTGCTCCAAGATAAATCTCAAGAGGATCCACAACCCCATAGGTAAAACCAAATTTTCCATCTGTAACAAAATGGGAACGGGAACCAAAATTTTGTCTAGCTGCGGTAAGATGAGCATTAAAAGCTAATGTTGTCATAGGTAAAGTTCTTGCAGAATAAAGATTAAAACTTCCACTTCCGGTAGAAAAACTTACGTAACTAAAGGTTAATAGTAATATTAAAGACATTTAAACCTCCTTTTTTTTCCAGATTTTTTGTAAAAAGTTTTTAAATTTAGGATTATGTAAAAGAGCTCTATTAATGTGATGGTAAGACTCAAGAGAATTACTTGTGCGAGAAACTCTGCGACAAAGCTCTGCACATAAACTCAAAGCAATCTTACTTAGCAATTTTGGATTTTTTTTGTATAATTTTTCTAAATCCCTTTTTGTTATTTCTATTAACTTTAAATCTGTCAGTGCCTCTACAGTTGCACTCCTTAAATCTCCCCTCAAAAGACTCATCTCCCCAAAAAAATTTCCTTTTTCAAGAGTTGCAAGAAGAATGTCTTCTCCTTTCCTTTTTAGTAACACATTTACTTTCCCTTCCGCTATAATATACATTGAATCACCTTTTTCGCCTTCTTTTACGATTATTTCCCCCTTTTTTTTCTCAATTAAAGGAAGTTCCTTTATAAAAAGGCTATCTTCTTCAAAATAATTAAGTAAGTTTATTTTGCCTCCTTTTAACTTATTCTTTTATAGGTCGTGAAGGAATCGAACCTTCGACCCCCGGCTTAAAAGGCCGGTGCTCTACCGACTGAGCTAACGACCCAAATATTTTTATTATATTATATAAAATAAAATAAAATAATCAACCCTTTATTTAATCTTTTTTATTACAATTGACTCAATTTCTTCTTTAAGAGCTCTCACTTCATCTAAAATTTCTCTTTGCCTTTTCTCAATTTCCAAAGAGTATTCTGAATCTTTCAAAAATTTTAAATTAATAAGGACATTAAAAGACGCACTTTTACAAGCAGAAAAAGCTATCTCTCCTGCAATCCCTACATCACTAATGGCATTCAAATTCCCAATTTTTGCCATTATCAATGTTAGTTCCAAACATTTTTTACTCTTTTCCATCACTTTTAAAGGAACTTCTATTGCTTTTTTTGTTGCTTTTTCTATTTCTTCCTCTCTTCTTTTCTTCTCTTCTTCAGTTTCTCTTGGTAAGCTAAAAGAAGCCAAGAGTTTTGTAAAAGCTTCCATATCCTCATAAAAAAGTAAAAGAAATTCTTCATTAAGATTCTTCGCTTCATCAATTACCTCTTTAGCCTTATCCCAGGCTTCCTCATATTTCTTTTTACCATATGTGAGATTTCCAACCATCATTGTAAGAGAAGAAGAAAATGCTCCAAGAAGAGCAGTAACAGAACCTCCTCCTGGGGTTGGAGAAGAAGAAGAAAGTCTTTCTATAAAATCAGAGATTAAAATATCCATTTATATTTTTTAATTTATATTCAAGGATCTTATTATTAGGTTCAAACTTCTCTTTTTCTGAAAGTCCAAGACAATTAATAGCTATTTCAATTAACTCTTTCTTCCTTAAGGAATTTCTACCTTTCGAATAGAACTTACCACTCTCAATTAGCGCTTCTTCCGGAATAAGCCCAACTAATTCACTACCTCTTACCTCAACACAAAGTTTCTCTGCTTCTTTTTTTACCTCTTCAAAGAGAAGATAAAGAGGTGTTTTTTTGAAGTCCGTCAAATTAGAAGAAACTTGAGCACAGCCTAATTCTTCTATATACCATCCAATTGCTCTTACACCTTTCAGTTTTCCCGGTACTCTCACTTTCCTACCGTTACTCACCTTCATAAAACCTGATTCTCTTATTTTTCCTGCGATTTCACTTGCAATTCTTTTATCTTTTGTATTAAGGTTTATATTAAAAGCAATTAACAAGTCTCTCGCTCCTATTAATGTTGCCCCCTTTCTTTCATCCATCTTCGCTTCTCCAAAGTCTGGTTTCCAAAAAGGTAAGTGAATTCTTTCCTTAAGCCCTTCGTATTCAAATTTTCTTATGGTAGATAAGTCCTCTCTCTCTTTAGTAGAGGAAGCTTTCCCATATAGGTATACTGGAATTTTAAGTTCTTCCGCGACTTTTTCTCCAAGACTCTTTGCAATCTTTATGCATTCCTCCATTTTAGTATTTTTAATAGGAATAAATGGACAAACATCAATAGCTCCGATCCTTGGATGAACACCTCTGTGGTTTCTCATATCAATTAATTCGGAAGCCTTTCTATACAATTTAAAAGCTGCTTCCTCTATTCCTTTTGGAGTCCCAACCATCGTTAAAACAGTCCTATTCGTCGAAAAGCCTGAGTGAACATCTAAGATGAAAACCCCAGATGTTTTTTCTACTTCTTTTATTATTTCTTCTATTTTATTTTTATTTCTTCCTTCAGAGAAGTTTGGAATACATTCAATAAGTTTCATTCTTTTAATAATATTAAGGAAATAGTCAAAGTCAAGAAGGGGGATTGATTCATTTGAAAGAAATTTGCCTATTGACATTTTTACTTTTTTGATTATTTATATTTCCAAACACAAACAAAAGAAAGGAGGAGAGGATGCGTTATCTAAAATTAGCATTAGCAAGTATATTGGTGATTGTTTTACTCCTTGGTTGTCCAAGAAGACAAGAAGTAGTAGTGGAAGAACCAGAAGAAGTGGTGGAAGAAAAAGCTCCTGAGAGACCAGCTCTAGTTTTAAACAGGATATTCTTTGATTTTGATAAATCAGATATACGTCCTGATGCAGCTGAGGTTCTAAAACAGAATGCTGAGATGCTAAAGTTATATCCTGAAGTAAATGTTGTTATTGAAGGGCATTGTTGCGAAATTGGAACTGCTGAGTATAATATGGCTCTTGGCGAAAGAAGAGCAAAAGCCGCTTATGATTATCTTGTAAATCTTGGCGTTCCTTCAACTCAGCTATCCACAATCAGCTATGGTGAGGAAAGACCTCTTGACCCAAAAGATCTTAAGAAAAACAGAAGGTGCGAGTTCACTATAAAGTAAATAATTAAAGTTAAGTTTAACTTAAAAAATGCTTTTTAAAAATTTAAAAAAGGTAGGGAGTGCTTTTATTGCACTCCTTGCCTTAAAAGGATGTACTACAAGAGCAAGGTGGAATAATTATTTCTGGGAGCTTGACAGTTTAAGGTATTATACTTCTAAACAATCAAAAGAAATAACTCAATTAAGAGCAGATTTATATACAAAGATGGAAGAACTTACCGAAAAATTAGAAATGTTGAATAACAGATTAAGCGAAACAGAAGCCCTTCTTGCTACAAGAGGAAGAGCTAAAAGTGCTGTCCCAGACACTGGGGAAGGAGCTTCTATACCTCCAGAAGCAAGAATAACTTATGAATCAGCTTACCTAAACTATGTGAAAGGTAATTATTCTGAAGCAATAAGTGGATTTAAATCTTATCTTAAAGTTGCTCCCAATTCGTCTCTCTCTGACAATGCCTTATACTGGATTGGAGAGTGTTATTATGCGATGGGAAAAATGCAAGAAGCAGTTGACACATTTAATGAATTAAAAAACGTTTATCCTGAAAGTAACAAAGTCCCTACGGCTTTATATAAAATCGGATTAATCTATAAAGAAGCAAAAGATTTAAAAACCGCAAGGATGTATTTCGAAAGGGTGTTAACCGAATTTCCAAATTCGCCAGAAGCTAATCTTGCAAAAACTCAATTGAAAAAATGAATATCTTTCAAGTTTTTCTTGAGTCAGGCTTTGTTGCCCAAATTATAATGATTATTTTGGTTTTCTCTTCTATTTCTTCCTGGGCTATATTTTTTAAAAAACTACATGATTTGAAATCAATAAGAAGAATGAATCAAAATTTTTTTACGAGTTATCAAATTATAAAAAACTCTGAAGAAATAGAAAAACAATTATATTTATTGGATAAAAGCTCTTACGGAAAAATTTTAAAAAGTGGTCTTGAAGAATTTAAAACACTAAAAACAAGCTCCAACCCTAAAAAAGTAGAACTTGCTGATAATATAAAACTCGCAATGGAAAGAACAAAAATAAGCGAAATAGAAAACTTAGAAAATAGCTTACCTGTCTTAGGGACAATTGTAGCCACAGCTCCTTTCTTAGGGCTTTTGGGAACCGTGTGGGGAATTATGGAAGCCTTTTTAGAGATTAGAGCTAGGGGCTCAGCACACATTACAGTTGTCGCTCCAGGAATATCTGATGCTTTAATCACGACTGTCTATGGACTATTAGTGGCAATACCAGCTTTAGTATTTAATAACTCCTTAAGGAGTAGGATAATAAAATTGGATTCAGAACTTGATAAATTTATAAGTGAGGCATTTGCAAATCTCAAAAAGAAATTAGTTGAAAGTGAAGAGAAATAACGGTCTAATTCAAGACTTAAATATCACAAATCTCGTTGATGTCGCTCTTACAATTTTAGTCGTTTTTATCATAACCGCTCCAATGATGACCCCTGGAATTAGTGTAGATTTACCCGAAATAGAAGCTTCACTTCCTCAAGACGAAGAAGGATTAACAATAACAATAAAAGAAGATAAAACTCTGTTCATAGAAGATTCCCCCATTTCCTTAAAGGATTTCGAATCGAAGCTTACTACAATATTAAAGGAAAAACCTCCTGGTGTAATTGTTTATCTTAAGGCAGACAAGAGTTTAGATTATGGTTTTGTCGTTAAAATTATAGGTAAGATTAAAAAGGTAGGTGTGAAAGAATTAGGGCTTGTGGCAGAAGTTTCGGAGAAAGAATGAATCGCTACTATCTTTTTTCTTTATTACTCCATTCCACAATTTTCTCTATTGTTGGAATATCCACAAGAAGCAGTTTTAAAAAGATTCCTCAGATTGAAGTTTATAAGGTCAGTTTTGCGCCCCTTCCTCAACCAAAAGTGGCAAGTAAACCTCTTCCTTTAGAGGAAAAAACAAAACCTCAAAAAGAAAAAAAGAGACCTCCAGAAAACAAAAAGAAGGAAATAAAGCAAGAAACCACCTCAAAAACAACTAAAGGATTGCCAGATATTACCCCTCGAATTTATACGGGAAGCGGGAGAGGTTTTACTTATTCTTATTATCTAAACATTTTATTAAATAAAATTGCGGGAAATTGGAATAATCCTTATCGAGAAAAAGATGTTATTTTAAAAAGCATTGTTTACTTTGAGGTAGATAAAGATGGTGTAATTTCAAATATTCGTCTTGAATATGATTCTGGAGATAATTTATATAATGAATCCACAATAAGAGCCGTCTCTCTTACAAAGAAGCTTCCGCCTCTACCTGAGGAATTTTCTGAAGATTACCTAAAAGTCCACTTAGAATTCTTAACAGGAAAATGAAAAAGTTTATTTTTACTCTAATATTTATTTCTGTTTCTAAGATTCTTTTCGCCCAAGAGGTCTTCCTTAGACTCACTGACTATGGGGGAGGGAAAATAAATCTATTTATGGAAACATTCAAGGCTGAGGGTTCTTCTACTTTTAAGAAAAATATAGAAATAATTGAGGGAATTATAAAATATGATCTTGATTACTCTTTATATTTTGATATTTACTCGGACACCTCTTCTCTTCAAAACCCTGATAAAAGTGGGGTAGTCCTGCAAGGAATTGGAAATGAACCAAACTTAGAAATTATTTTAAAGGATTTAAAGTCAAAAGAAAAAATAGTGGCTTTTAATTTAGAAGTTAAAGGTGAATTAAGAAGCTTTGCTCATAAAATCTCAGATAATATTATTGAAACCCTAACGGGAGAAAAAGGAATTGCTTCAACAAAAATTGTATTTTCTTATAAAAAAGGACCAGCAAAAGAATTAGGATTAATTGATTATGATGGCTATAATTTTATTCCTCTTACGGTAAATGGTAGTTTAAATCTTTTTCCAACTTGGGAACCTTCTGGAGGAAGGATATTATATTCTTCATATGATGTTGATCGGCTAGTGTTAAATTTATTAGATCTTAACACAAAAAGTCTAAGAACAATTTCTTCTTATAAAGGGTTAAATTATGCACCAGATTGGTCTCCGGATGGGACAAAGGTCGCTTTAACTCTCTCAAAAGATGGAAACGCTGAAATTTATATTCTTGATTTGGAAAATAAAAAATTGAATAGGCTCACTTACACAAGTTCGGTTGACTGCTCTCCTGTTTTTTCTCCAAATGGTAGAGAAATTGCCTTTGTCTCTGACAGATCTGGGACACCTCAGATTTACATTATGGACATTTACGGGGGGAATCTTAGAAGATTGACTTACCATGGTAATTATAATACTTCTCCTTCCTGGTCGCCAAGAGGTGATTTAATTGCATATGTTTCAAGGCAATCAGATTATTCTCAACAAATCTTTATTACAGATATTAATGGCTTTCAGCCAGTCCAGGTCACCTTTGAAGGGAACAACGAAGATCCATCTTGGTCTCCAGATGGATTACATATTGTTTTTACTTCTAATAGAACAGGACAGTATGAACTTTGGACAATGAACTGGGATGGAACAAGACAACGTAAACTCACAAATGGTTTTACTATATTTTCTCCAGAGTGGTCCCCTTTTTTAAAGTAAATTAAGAGTCTTCAATTTTACATATAATAAAAAAGAACCCCTAAGGTTTTTACCTTAGGGGTTCTTAAGATGAAATCAATAACTATCTAATAACAATAGTAGCTGAGATCTTTAAAGACTTAAACCAATCTGTAGAGAGTAACTCTCCTTCTCCATCAAACATCCCAATAAGATCAAGAGATAAATCTCTGGAAGGCTTCCAACCGAGGCCATAAGTGTAATATACAGACCTACTTGTAGAACCTTCTGTGGCTTCTCCATCTGTGTAAACTACCTCATCATCTATTGTTTCCGTTCTACTACCATCTCCACGAACAGTAGTTACGGTGTTCCTCTGGATAGAGTTTTCATCATACTCTTGGGAAGAAGTCACAGAAGACTTCGAAGTAATTCCCAAAGCTCCAAAACGGAGAGCCCAATCTTTATGTTTACCAAAGCTTATCTCAATCCCTGTTGGTATAGCAATATTATTTATACTTAGCTTCTGGGTCCTAACTAATGAAATTCCTCCTTCTTCGGTTCTCGTAGAGTCAGCCCAATCATTTACCCCATTCCCATTATTAAAAGTATAACGATTATCTAAAGAGTAATCTAAATCATACTTTAAAGTTCCAGAGAGATTATTATAAATTAAGCCAACCCCCCAACGAACATTTGGGCTTATCTGCCACTCTGCTTTTCCGAAAAGACCCATATTCCACCCTGAAGGAGATATTGAACCAATAGTACCACCATTTTCAACTTCATCTATAAGGATTATTCCAGTTGCTATCTGATCCCGATAGATCTCATGGAGATATTCAGAATACTCATAATCTCCACTACCAAAAATCATTCCAAGATTACATCCAAGTTCCCATAAACCAAATTCATTTACATCACCAAGTCTAAGAGAAACTCCTATAAGATTTTCTTTAACATTATCTTTAGAATTATATAAATTTGAATCAAGTAGCTCATCAATCTGGGCATCTGAAGGAGAGAAGTCCTGGAAAAATCTTGAAAAACCACTCTCCTCATCATTCATCGCACCCATAATTAGGTATAAGTCCCCTCTCAGTTCAAGCCCTTTATATGGTCTTGTATAAGAAAGAGCTAAAAGATTTACAGGAATAGAGTTTTCCATTTTCTCATTCTCATTCTCCTTCTGATAAGCTGTAATCCTAGAATTATCAATGTCATTTTCTATATATTCTGTAGTTTCATCAGAATCTTCTCCAGTTTTTACACCAATTCTTTTGTAAGTTAGAGCTAGATTAGAACCTTCACCTAAAACTTTTCCAATATTTAGAAGTATACAATTTCTATCTTCACTTTCATTAGAAGTTGTGATTGTTTCTGTAGTTCTCTTTACATCAAAAGGCTCATCTGTATCCGTGTTAAGAAGATCAACAAAAGTAGATGAGTTATCTATAGAACCAATATAATTTGCATTACCATAAAATATAGCAGCTTTCCAACCCTTATAAATTGGGCTTATAGCTCCAATCACGACTGCATTTTCTGAGTTTGAGTTATCAAACTGGGTTTCTGTACCTGAGACAAGGTTACTCAAGTTTGTGTATATCCGAGCTCCTTCCACTTTAAAAATATCCGTTCCATCTATTCCGTTATCAAGGTCGTCTTCAATGGAAGCTGTGGCTTGATGCCTAAAGGACTCAAGCTTAAACGGTTCTTCAATAATAATTACATCAGCATTTACTACTAATACAAGAAGCAGCCCACCTACCAACATACATAACCTCTTCATAAGAACACCTCCTTAAAGTTTTGGTTTAAGATTTCCTTCTTAAGAATTATAAAGAATTTCTTTATTTTGTCAATACTATTTTTTAACTTTTTTAAAATTTTCTTTGTAGGTCTTAAGTAAAAGTTCATACGACTCACGAAAAGACATTGGGATAACCTTAGTTTCACCAATTATTGGCATAAAGTTTGTATCCCCATTCCATCTTGGAACAATATGATAATGTAAGTGGTCCTCAAAGCCCGCTCCAGCCACTCTTCCAAGGTTCATTCCGATGTTAAATCCTTCAGGATTCATCGCCTCCTTTATTACCTTTAGCCACTCCTGAAGGAGCGTAGTAAGCTCGTAAATTTCCTCTCTACTAAGTTCCTCAAGAAAACCTGTGTGTTTATAAGGAGCAAGCATTATGTGGCCATTATTATAA
>JBDRZZ010000013.1 GCA_039804165.1 candidate division WOR-3 bacterium | reverse complement strand
GGAGATCATGTAGAGATGGATGTAGAGTTGATATATCCTGTTGCTATGGAGAAGGAGCTTCGTTTTGCTATAAGAGAAGGTGGAAAAACTGTTGGTGCTGGTGTTGTAACAGCAATTGAGGAGTAAATGTCTAAACGTATTAGAATAAGAATGAGATCATACGATCATAAAATATTGGATGAAGCTATGAGAGAGATTGTAGAAGTGGCAGAGCGAACTGGAGCCGAAGTTGTTGGACCGATTCCTCTTCCTACTAAAAGAAGAGTCTATACAGTCCTTCGTTCTCCTCATGTTGATAAGAAATCAAGAGAACAATTTGAGATAAGAATTCATAATAGACTTATTGATTTAAATAAACCATCCCAGCAGACAATAGAAGCTTTAACAAAGATGGATTTACCTGCAAGGGTTGAGGTTGAAATTAAGTATTGAAAGAGGAATAAGATGTTAATAGGAAGAAAATTAGGAATGACAAGGGTTTTTACAGAAGAGGGTGAGCCTATTCCAGTGACTGTTATAAAAACTTCTCCTTGCTTTGTTCTTGATAAAAGGACAAAAGAAAAAGATGGTTATGAAGCCTTTGTTTTAGGTTTTGGAAGGAAAAAAGAGAAGAATGTAAAAAAACCAATCTTGGGTTTGTGTAAAAAGGCAGGGGTTTCCCCTGTTGAAGTTATTAAAGAGTTTAGAGTTAAAGACATTTCTTCTTTTGAGGTTGGAGAAGAGGTGCCCGTATCTATTCTGCAAAAAGGGGATAGGGTGGACGTTGTGGGATGGACAAAAGGAAGAGGATTCCAGGGAGTTGTTAAGAGATGGGGTTTTGCAGGAGGTCCTGCTTCCCGAGGTTCTCGTTTTCATAGAGCCCCAGGTTCAGCAGGAGCTCATACGTTTCCGGCAAGGGTTATAAAAGGTAAGAGATATCCTGGAAGAATGGGTAATGAAAGAGTTACAGTAAAGAATCTTGAGGTAGCAATTTTGGATGAAGAAAATGGTCTTCTTGGAGTTAAAGGAGCTGTTCCTGGAGCAAGAAATGGAATAGTTCTTGTTAAAATGAAAGAAAATATTGATGTGGCGGAGAGAAAGAAAATGGCAAAAGAAGAGAATGAGAAGAAAAGAAAGGAAGAGAAGAAAATAGAAGCTAAAGAGAAGGAAGAAAAGAAAAAAGAGGAAGCTTTAAAGGAAGAGCCTACATCTAAAGGAGAAAATAAAGATGCCAGTTGAGGTAAAATGTTATAATAAGATAGGTAAAGAAGAGGAAAGAATTACCTTAGAAGGAGAACTTTTTGAGTCAAAGTTTGATGAAACTGCTGTTTATTATGCTGTTTTGGATTATCTTGCAAAACAGAGGCAGTTCACTGCTAAGGTAAAGAATAGGGGAGAAGTTGCTGGAAGTGGGAGGAAACCCTGGAGACAAAAGGGAACGGGTAGGGCTAGAGCCGGTTCACGAAGATCTCCGCTTTGGGTGGGAGGAGGTGTTGTTTTTGGTCCACGACCAAGAGAGGTAAATTTTAAAATTAATAAAAAGATTAAAAGAAAAGCTCTTAAATCAGCAATTTCTAAAAGAGTATCTGATGGACATTTTATAGTAATTGAAGAAGAAAGGTTTGATAAGCCATCAACGAAGAAGATGGCTGATACCCTAAAGGCAATTGGAATTTATGGAGAGAAAATTTTATTGCTTTATAAAGGTGAAAATGAGAATTTCTATAAGTCTTGCAGAAATATAGAAGGTGTAGATATTATCCCGGCGAGTCTCGTTAATGCTTATAAGGTTTTAGAGAATGATTGGTTAGTTCTAACTAAAGATGCTCTCGGAACTCTTGTGGAGGTTTTTAAATGAGGAGTAAGGATTATAGAGATATTGTAATAAGACCTATTATCACAGAAAGAGCGAATTTAGCTATGTCTTTAGGGAAATATGTTTTTGAAGTTGCTATGGATTCCAATAAACATGAAATAAAAAAAGCAGTGGAAGAGCTTTTCAAGGTTCATGTGGAAGAGGTGAATACTGTGATTGTTAAGGGTAAACGGAGGGGTTTTGGAAGATCCTTGGGAAAGAAAAAAGATTGGAAAAAGGCTATCGTTTCCCTAAGGGAAGGGGAATCTATTCCTTTATTTGAAGGAGCGTAATTATGGTAGAACAGAAAACTCGTCCTGTAACTCCAAGTAGCAGATTTTATATACCTCAAGACTTTTCTGATATTACAAAGAAGGAAAGTGAAAAGAGATTAACAAAAAGCTTGCATAAAAAGGGAGGTAGAAATTCAGAAGGTAGAATTACTGCTAAGCATAGAGGTGGGGGAGCAAGGCGGAAGTATAGAATAATAGATTTTAAGAGAGATAAGTTCGGGATAAAAGGAAAGATAACAGCTATTGAATATGATCCTAATAGAAATGCTCGGATTGCTCTTGTTACATATGAGGATGGAGAGAAAAGATATATTATTGCTCCAGAGGGGATAAAAGTTGGAGATGTTATTCAATCAGGGCCTGGTTCTCCTTTAGTGATAGGAAATTCTCTCCCCCTTTCAGAGATTCCTGCTGGGACTTTTATTCATAATATTGAGCTTGAACCTGGGGAAGGTGGAACTCTTGTAAGAGGAGCAGGAACTGCTGCTCAGATACTTGCAAAGGAAGGTAAATATGCTCATATTAGATTGCCTTCTGGGGAAGTTAGATTGATACTTTCTTCCTGTAGTGCAACAATTGGGAGGGTGGGAAATGTTTCTTTTGATACAATATCAGATGGTAAGGCAGGAAGAAGTAGATGGAGAGGATGGAGGCCGAGAACTCGAGGAGTCGCAATGAATCCTATTGATCATCCTCTTGGGGGTGGAGAGGGAAAGACATCAGGAGGTAGACATCCCGTTTCTGCCACAGGAGTTCCAGCGAAAGGTTATAGGACGAGAGATCCTAAGAAGATTTCTTCAAAATTTATAATTAAGAGAAGAAAATCTAAGAGGAAAATTTAAATATGTCTAAAGGAAAATACGTGGATGAGAAATTGTTGAAAAAAATAAAAAATTGGAAAGAGGGGGATCCTCAGATTAAGACTTATAGCCGCAATTCTACAATTACGAAAGAATTTGTAGGGCATACAATTGGGATACATAATGGAAAGGATTTTATTTCGGTTTATATTAGACCGGAAATGATAGGACATAAATTGGGAGAGTTTGCTCCCACTCGGAAATTTATAAAACATGGCGGACAGAAAGAGGGAGTTGTAAGAAGAGATGGAAGCTAAAACTGTGCAGAGAAATGTTCCAGTATCAGCCAAAAAAGCAAGAAGGCTTATTCCTGTGGTTAAAGGAAAACCTGTTGTTGAAGCTAAGATGAGGTTAGATTTTATGCCACAGGCGGCCGCCAGGATTCTTAAAAAGTGTATTCATACCGCTGCAAGTAACTATTTGGATAAAGCAGGAGAGGTAGATTTGAAAGAGGAAGACTTATTTGTTAAGTCTGTTATAATTGAAGAAGGACAAAAATTGAAGAGGTATGTCCCTATGTCTTTTGGGAGAGCAGGAATTATTAGAAGAAGATTTTCTCATATCACAGTTATAGTTGATAAACTTGGAGAGAAATAATGGGGCAGAAAACACATCCAATTGGTTTTAGAGTAGGTATTAATAAAGATTGGAAGTCAAGATGGTTCTTCGGCAAGAAATTTAGAGAGCCATTAATAGAAGATATTGAGATTAGGAAATATTTAAAGAATGAGTTTAAAGACGCCTGGATAGCTGATATAGAGATTGAGAGAACACCAGAGAATGTAAGGGTTATAATAGAGACAGCAAGACCTGGAATGATAATTGGAAAGGGAGGAGAAGAGATTAAGAAGGTAAGAGATAAATTGACAGAACTAGTTGGTAAGAGCGTTTATGTTGATATAAAGGAATGTAAAATGCCAGAGCTTAACGCTTCTCTTGTTGCACAATCAGTGGCAAGGCAGATAGAGAAAAGAGTTTTGCAGCGTAGAGCTATGAAAAGGGCTGTAGAAGAAGCAATAAAAATGGGAGCAAGCGGAATCAGGATTCAATGTAAGGGTAGACTTGGTGGGGCAGAAATTGCAAGAAAAGAATGGTATCTTGAGGGAAGAGTTCCTTTGCACACAATAGATGCTGATATTGATTATGCTGAAGAAAATGCTATTACAAAGTCAGGTGTTATAGGGGTTAAGGTTTGGATTAATAGGAGTTAAACTATGTTAATGCCTAAGAGGGTTAAATATAGAAAGAGTCAAAGAGGCAAGCTTAAAGGGAAAGAAACTTCTTCAGCAGTGAAGCTTGATTTTGGGGATTTTGGTCTAAGAGCTCTTGAATCAGGATGGATTACTGCTCAGCAGATAGAAGCGATGCGAATTACTGTAACACATTATTTAAAAAGAGCTGGAAAGGTGTGGTTACGGATTTTCCCTGATAAACCTGTTACAAAAAAACCAGCAGAAACGAGAATGGGAAAGGGAAAGGGAGAACCAAGTCATTGGGTATTCCCTTGTAGGAAAGGGAGAATTTTGATAGAATTGGAAGGTGTTTCTGAGGAGCAAGCAAGGGAAGCTCTTAAAAGAGCCAGTGCAAAACTCCCTATTAAAACCAGATTTATAAAAAGAGAAGGAGTTATATAAGGAGCTTGGTGTTGTATGATGAAGGCTAAAGAACTTAGAGAAATGACGGAAGTGGAATTAAATTCGGTTTTGCATGATTTGAAAGAAGAGTTATTTACTTTAAGATTTGATAAGGCAAGAGGAAAGTTGACTAATCCGGCGAGGTTTAAGCAGTTGAGAAAGGAAATTGCGAGAGTTTTGACAGTCTTAAATGAAAAGAGGAGAAGTAAGAGTGAAAACTAGGAAAATTGGAAGGGTCGTTTCTAATGCTCCAGCTAAAACCATTGTGGTTTTAGTAGAAAGGATTGTTCAGCATCCTATTTATAAAAAGTATATTAAAAAAAGAAAGAAATTTTATGCACATGATGAACATGAGGAAGCTTCTGTGGGAGATGTGGTTAGTATAATTTCTACAAGACCTTTATCTAAGTTAAAAAGATGGAGACTTGAAAGAATAATAGAAAAAGCAGTTGAGGGTAAAAGTGATACAGCAAGAGACAATTCTGAAGATAGTAGATAATACTGGTGCTAAAGAAGCCTCTTGTATAAGAGTATTAGGAGGCTCAGCGAAGAAATATGGCACCTTGGGTGATATTATTGTTGTGAATATAACTAAAGCTACACCTGATTCTACGATAGAAAAGGGTAGTGTCCAGAAGGCAGTGATTGTTCGGGTGAAGAAAGAGGTAAAAAGAAAGGATGGAATTATAGTGAGATTTGATGATAATGCTTGTGTTTTACTTGATGCAAATAAGGAACCAATTGGGACAAGAATTTTTGGGCCTGTGGCTGAAGAATTGAGAGATAAAGGGTTTATGAGGTTAATTTCTCTTGCTTCGGAGGTTCAGTGATGAAGATTAAAAAAGGAGATACTGTCTTAGTTATATCTGGTAATTATAAAGGGAAAAAGGGGAAAGTAATAGAAGTGATTCCTAAGGAAAATAGATTGATTGTAGAGGGAATAAACAAGAAAAAAGTTCATAAAAAGCCAAGAAGAACAGGAGAGCCGGGTGGTATTATTGAGAAAGAGCTACCAATTTCTATTTCTAATGTTAAATTTATATGCCCTTCTTGTGGAGAGGCAGTAAGGGTTGGTTTTAAGTTTCTTGAGGATAAGAAAAAGGTTCGTTATTGTAGAAAGTGTAATGAAGTTGTGGAGAAGTAAAATGGGTTACATTCCAAGATTAAGGAAATATTACGAAGAGGTGATTAATAAAGAGCTTACAGAAAAATACGGAAATCCTATGAGAGTGCCGAAACTTCAGAAGATAGTTATTAATTGTGGTTTGGGTAAAAGAGGTAAAGAGCGAGCTATCTTTGAATCTGCTGTTGAAAGTTTGAAAGAGATAACAGGCCAAAAGCCTGTTACAACCCGTGCCAAGAAGTCAATTTCTGCTTTCTATCTGAGGGAAGGAGACCCTGTTGGTTTAAAAGTTACTTTAAGAGGAAATAGAATGTATGAGTTTCTTGATAGACTTGTGAATGTGGCAATTCCGAGAATTCGTGATTTTAGAGGTTTGAGCCCAGACTCTTTTGACGGTAGAGGAAATTATACCTTTGGTATCTCAGAGCAATTCATTTTTCCCGAGATAGATTATAATAAAGTTAAAGAGGTTATAGGAATGGATATTACAATTACAACCACTGCTAAAAATGATGAGGAGGGCTTAGAATTGCTTAAAAGATTTGGTTTTCCTTTTAGGATTAGAAAGGGTGGATAATGGCGAGAAAAGCATTAATTGAAAAGTGGAAAAGACCCCCAAAGTATAAGGTTAGGAAGAGAAATAGGTGTTTTAGATGCGGAAGAAGTCGTAGTTATTTAAGGGATTTCGGTTTGTGTAGGATTTGTTTTAGAGAACTTGCACTTAAAGGCGAAATCCCTGGGATTAGAAAAGCTTCTTGGTAGGAGGTTAGTTTGTTAACAGATCCTATTGCTGATATGATTACAAGAATCAGAAATGCAGTTAAGGCAAGACATAGACATGTAGAAGTGCCTTCTTCTAATATGGCTAAGGAAATAACAAGAATTCTTTTAGAAGAAGGATATATTGGGAATTTTGAAATTATTGAAAATGAGAAAAAACAAGGGGTAATAAGACTAACTCTCAAATATATAAAAAATGAGTCTCCAATTCACGAGATTAAAAGAATCTCAAAGCCTTCAAGAAGGGTTTATGTTGGTAAAGATGAAATTCCTCTTGTTCAAAGAGGATTTGGTGTTGCGATTTTATCTACTCCCAAAGGTGTGGTAAGTGACGCTAGGGCAAGAGCTTTAGGTGTTGGTGGTGAGGTTCTTTTGGAAGTGTGGTAAGGAGGCAAAATGTCAAGAATAGGGAAGAAACCAATTGTTTTACCAGAAGGAGTGGAAGTTAAGATAGAGGGAAAAAAAGTAATAGTTAAAGGGAAGAAGGGTGAGTTAGAAAGTATTATTCCTGAAGGAATAGCTGTGGAGGTTAGTGATGGGAAGATTGTGGTGTCTCCAAAAGGAGATCCAAAAGAGTTAAGCCCTCTTTGGGGTGTAACTCGGTCTGTTTTGAATAATATGGTGATAGGTGTAACTCAGGGTTTTACAAAAACGCTTGAAGTTAATGGAAGAGAATATAAGGCAATTCTGAAAGGAAAAGATTTGGAACTTGATCTTGGTTTTACTCATACAATAAAGGTTTCTCCTAAAAAGGGGATTGAATTTAAGGTTGAAGAGAATAAAATAATAGTTAGTGGAATTGATAAGGCTTTGGTTGGAGAACAAGCTGCTGAGATTAGAGCTTTGCGTCCTTGTAATGTTTACACGGGTAAGGGAATAAAATATGAAGGTGAATACGTGATCCGGAAAGAAGGAAAGAGAGGTCTCTAATGGGAGAGGTTGAAAGGACTAAAATAAGAAGACAGAGGAGGAAGTTGAGGGTAAGAAGTAAGATTTTTGGAACTTCAGAGAGGCCTCGTTTATCAGTTGTGAGGACGAACAAACATATATACGCTCAAGTGATTGATGATTTTAAAGGTCATACTTTGGTTCAGGCAAGCACTTTGGATAAGGAAATAAGAGAGAAATTAAAAGGGAAGACATTAAAAGAAAAGGCAAAAGAAATTGGTATCTTTTTAGCTGAGAGATGTAAGAAAGAAAATATAGAAAAGGTGGTTTTTGATAAAGGTAGATTTGCTTACCATGGTTGTGTTAAAAGTCTCGCTGAAGGTGCGAGAGAAGGAGGTTTAAAATTTTAAGTGAGTTTGTAAAATCTCGGTTGAAAATAGATCCTCGGGAGTATGAATTTGAAGAGAAGGTTATTAGCATTAACCGTGTTTCGAAGGTTGTGAAAGGAGGGAAGAAATTCAGATACTCCGTATGGGTTGTAGTAGGAAACCGAGCGGGTATTGTTGGGTATGGGCATGGTAAGGCTGATGAAGTTCCAGCGGCAATTCAAAAGGCGATTAAAGATGCAAGAGGTAGATTAATAAGAGTTCCTATTGTTGGGACTTCGATTCCTTATTCTTTAATCACAAAGTATAAATCGGCAAAAGTTTTGATAAAGCCAGCAACTCCTGGAACAGGTATTATTGCAAATGATAAACTTAGGGCTATATTTGAACTTGGAGGGTATAAAGATGTTCTTACAAAATGCCTTGGTTCAAATAATCCATTTAATAACATAATTGCTGTTTATAACGCCTTGCTTAGGATGAGAACTCCTGAAGAGTTTGCAGAACTTAGGGGAAAGTCAATAGAGGAGATGTTGAAAGGTAGAAGGAGAATTGAGGTGATAAAAGATGCTTCGAATTAAGCAAATTAGAAGTAAGATAGGTTCAAATAAGAGACAAAAAGCCACATTAAAAGCTCTTGGGTTAAAAAAGATTAACGATGTGGTTGTTCATAAAGATACTCCTAGCATAAGAGGAATGATTAAGAAAGTTTCTCATCTTGTAGAAGTGGAGGAAATTAATGGGAATTGAGCTAAGCAGGTTGAAACCTCCAAGAGGAAGCAGAGAGAAGAGAAAAAGAGTTGGTCGTGGACCAGGTTCCGGAATGGGAACCTATTCAACAAGAGGAATAAAAGGGCAGAATGCAAGAAGTGGTAGGGGCCCTAGGTTGGGTTTTGAAGGAGGGCAAACACCTCTTACAAAGAGGATTCCTAAGAGGGGTTTTAGTAAAAGAGAAGAGGAGAAAATTGCAATTGTTAATCTGGTTACTTTAAGTAAGATTTTTAAAGAAGGAGATGAAGTGACGATTGATAAATTAAGAGAAGAAGGTTTGGTTGGGAAAAGAGAAAAAGTTAAAATTCTTGGCAAGGGCGAGATAGATAAAAAGTTAATTGTTCATACTAATATGATTTCTAAATCCGCAAAAGAAAAGATTGAAAAATTAGGAGGAAAGGTAATTATAAATGGCTCTTGATGCTTTTAGAAATATCTGGAGAATTGGAGATATAAGAAGAAGGATATTAAATACAATCCTTCTTTTAGCTATTTATCGTCTTGGTAGCCATATTCCAGCTCCTGGGGTAAACATTGGAGTTCTTTCTGCGTATTTTGAGAGAATGAGTGGTTCTGTTTTGGGTTTATTTGATCTATTTGTTGGAGGGAATTTAAGTAGGGCTACTATTTTTGCTCTTGGCATTATGCCTTATATTAGTGCTTCAATTATTTTACAGATTTTAGGAGCGACGATACCATATTATCAGAGATTGTCACAGGAAGGCGAGGAAGGTAGAAGGAAGATGACGCAACATATAAGGTATCTCACTGTGGGTATAGCTGCTTTTAATTCGATATCATTCGCGATTTTTTTGCAGAATCTTTCTGTAAATGGGGTGCCTGTTTTACCGAACCCAAGTTTTTTTGTAAAATTTTCAATAGTTATAACGATGACAGCTGGCACTATTTTCTTAATGTGGCTTGGAGAACTTGTTACAGAAAATGGGATAGGTAATGGTGTTTCGCTTCTCATTATGTTTAGTATTCTTGCAAGGGGACCTGCACAAGTTATTCAATTATTGCGTAGTATAAAGGCTGGAACATTAAGTTTGATTGCTTCTATAATTTTTGCGGTCGTAGCTGTTTTAATTATTGCTGCAGTGGTTCTTGTTACCCAAGCTCAGAGGAGAATACCAGTTCAGTATGCTAAAAGAGTGAAAGGGAGAAAAATATATGGTGGACAAGCGACACATCTTCCATTAAATGTTAATACTGCTGGTGTAATTCCTATAATATTTGCTCAATCAGCTTTAATGATTCTTCCAACTTTCGCAGGTTTCTTTAGGGGTCAGGCTTGGGCTGATTGGCTTGTTAATATCTTTTCGCCAAGTGGGTTCTTATATAATTTTCTTTTTGTGTTATTGATTGTAGTTTTTGCTTATGTTTATACTGCAATTGTAATAAACCCACAAGAACTTGCCTCAAATCTTAAAAAATATGGAGGGTTTATCCCGGGAGTAAGACCAGGTAGAGCCACTGCTGAGCATATTGATCGTGTTCTTTCAAGAATAACACTCCCTGGAGCTTTATTCTTTGCTTTTGTGGCTATTGTCCCTATATTCTTTGCTGTGAAATGGAACTTCCCTTTTTATTTTGGAGGAACTTCAATAATTATTGTTGTGGGGGTTGCCCTTGATACTGCAAGTCAACTTGAGTCTCATCTTCTTATGAGACATTATGAAGGTTTTATGAAGACTGGAAGAATTAGAGGGAGGAGGAGATGAGAATAGTTTTCCTTGGCCCCCCAGGTGTTGGGAAAGGAACTCATGCAAGTCTTCTGGCAAAAGATCTAGGTATTCCTCATTATTCTACTGGGGATATTTTTAGAGAGATTTTGAAAAGCCCTTCTCCTTTAAGAGACGAGCTTAGAAAGTATATTGTTTCAGGGAGTCTTGTCCCTGACAATATTGTGTTTGAGACTGTCAAGAAGGTGCTTTCTGATAGTAAGAATAAAGAAGGTTGGCTTTTGGATGGTTATCCTCGGAATAGAAACCAAGCTGAATTATTAGATAATTTTTTAGATAGTAGAGGAGAGGAATTAGATTATGCAATTTATCTTTATGCTTCTATGGAGACTCTTATTACTCGCTTGTCTAATAGAAGAGTTTGTTCAGAATGCGGAGCGATTTTTAATATTGTAAATAATCCACCCAAGAAAGATAATATTTGTGATAGATGCGGTGGAGCTTTGATTCAGAGAGAAGATGATAAAGAGGAGACAATAAAGAAGAGAATTGCAATTTTTGAAAAAGAGTTTAAACCTTTAAAAGATTATTATAAGAAACGAGAAATCTTGATAGAAGTAGCTGCAGAGGGAGAACTTTCTGATATTGCGGGTAGGATCAGAGAAGGGTTAAGAATTGGCTAAGAAGGAAGTAATAAAGGTTAAGGGACAAGTGATTGAGAAATTACCAGATTTTAAATTCAGGGTAAAGCTTGATGTAGAAGGAGAACCTGTTGTTCTTGCTTATTTGTCGGGTAAAATGAGAATGAATTATATAAAAATTGATGTGGGGGATGTTGTGGATATAGAACTTTCACCATATGATCTTACAAAAGGTAGGGTCGTTTATAGAAATTCTTAGGAGGAAAAGATGAAAGTTAGAGCATCCGTTAAAAGATTGTGTAAAGATTGTAAAATAGTGAGACGTAAAGGTAGGATTTATGTGGTTTGTAAGAATCCAAAACATAAGCAACGACAAAATTAGGAGGTTTGAATGCCAAGAATAGCTGGGGTTGATTTACCTCTAAATAAACCTGTTTTTATTGGACTTACAGCCATTTTTGGTATTGGAAGATCTACCTCTTTGAAGATTCTTGAGAGAGTGAATGTGGATAAAGGTAAAAGGGTTAAAGATTTAACAGACGAAGAGATTGATAAGATAAGGCATATAATTGAAAATGAATATAAAATAGAAGGAGAATTAAAATCTGAAATAAGGCAGAACATAAATCGTTTAAAAGATATAAAATGTTATAGAGGAATTAGACATATGAAAGGCTTACCTGTAAGGGGTCAGAGAACAAGGACTAATGCAAGAACAAGGAAAGGACCAAGGAAGGGCGCAATTGCCCTTAAGAAAAGAGAAATTAAAAAGTAAGAGGTAAAAAGTGGCTAAAAGAAGTAAAGGTACTGGAAAAAAGAAATTTAGAGCTCCTGAGTCTGGGATTATCCATATACATTCTACTTTTAATAACACTATTGTTACTGTGACCGATAAAAATGGGAATACTCTACTGTGGGCTTCTGCCGGCACAATCGGATATAAGGGCACTCGTAAGGGAACTCCATATGCTGCTACAAAAGCGACTGAGGCTGCTGTTCAGAAAGCTCTTGAACTTGGGATGAAAAATGCGGAAGTTTGGGTTAACGGACCTGGAAGGGGAAGGGAATCCGCTATTAGGACTGTTCAGGCTGTTGGTATGAATGTTACTGCTATTAAAGATGTAACTCCTCTTCCACATAATGGTTGCAGACCGCCTAAGAAAAGGAGAGTGTAATGGGTAGATATACTGGACCGAAGTGTAGAAGATGCAGAAGGCTTGCGATGAAATTATATTTGAAAGGAGATAGATGCTACTCTGATAAATGTCCTATTAAAGGGGATTATATAAAAAGTCCTGGCGAACCTCCAAAGAGATGGTTTGGTGGAGAGTCTTCTTATGGAATACAACTTAGAGAAAAACAAAGAGTTAAAACAATCTATGGATTAAGAGAGAAACAATTTAGGAATCTTTTTGAAAGAGCTTTGAAGGTGAAGGGTGGAATAACAGGAGAGGAACTCTTAAAATTTTTAGAAAAAAGGTTGGATAATGTCGTATATCGTTTGGGTTTTACCACTTCGAGAAATCAGGCAAGACAGGTTATTCGCCATAGACATATAAGAGTAAATGGTAAGAAGGTAGATATTCCTTCTTATGAGGTTTCTGTAGGTGATGTTATTTCAATTGATGAGAAAAGTAAGAATTTGTCTTTATTTACCACTGCTTTGGCTCATGAGGTGGAAGTTAAGGAGTGGTTATCTCTTGATAGAGAAAAGATGGAAGGGAAGGTGGTAGGAGAACCTACAAGAGCAGATATTGAGTATCCTATTAAGGAGAATTTAATTGTTGAGTTGTATTCTAAGTAAGTTGGTAAGGGAGGTAAAAATTGAAGATTAGATCATTGGTTATGCCAGAAGGAATAAATGTTCTTCGAAAAAATGAAAGTTATGGAAAGTTTTCTTTATCTCCTCTTGAAAGGGGATATGGAGTTACTATTGGCCATGCTTTAAGAAGAATGTTGATTTCTTCAATTCAAGGCGCTGCGATTACAGCTGTGAAGATAGAAGGAGTAATGCATGAGTTTTCAACAATAGAGAATGTTAAGGAGGATGTTTCTCAGATTGTGTTGAATCTTAAGAAGGTGAGATTTAGATGTAATAGCCAAGAGATTCCTCAATATGTTATTCTTGAAGAAAAAGGTCCAGGGGAAGTGAAAGCTTCTTCTATAAAGTTAACCCCAGGTTTAGAAATAAGTACCCCAGACCAACATATTGCTACTTTAGAAGAGGGAGGAGAGATAAAAGCTACTTTGAGAGTGGATGTTGATAAAGGGTTTAAACCCAGAGAATATTTTAAGGATTCTAAGATGGGAGAAGGAACGATTTACTTAGATACCAATTTTTCTCCGGTAAGAAGGGTTAAGTATGAGGTTAATAATGTTAGAGTGGGGCAAAGAACAGACTTTGAAGAGCTAGTTATGGAAGTGTGGACAGATGGTTCTATTTATCCGGATGAAGCATTGTCTCTTGCAGCAAAGATTATAAGAGATCACATTAACTTGTTTATAGGAAAAGAGGAAATGTTTGAAGCGGAAGAACTCTCTCTTGAAAAAGAAGAAAAGAGGAGGATTTTAGATTTATCAATAGAAGAATTAGATGTAGGAAATAGAGTGAGCAACGTTTTGAAAAGCAAAAATATTACTAAAATAAGAGACCTTGTTAAGTATTCAGAAGAAGACCTTCTAAAGTTTCCTAATTTTGGGAAAGTTTCATTGAAAGAAGTAAAAGATAAATTAGCCCAATTTAATCTTACTTTAAATATGGACTTAAAAGCTTTGGAGAAGTGAAATGAGACACGGGAAAAAGATTAAAAAATTAGGTAGAACTAAAGCCCATAGAGAGGCAACTCTAAATAACCTCTTTTGTGCTCTTATATTAAATGAGTCAATAAGGACTACAAGAGCTAAAGCTGTGGCTTTAAAAAGGTATGCTGAAAAAGAAATAGCAAGAGCTCTTAAGGCAGACCTTAATGTGAAAAGAAAACTTAAAAGCACTCTTGGTTCGAGACAAGCTTATTATAAACTTTTTGAAACAATAGTTCCTCAGTATAAAGATAAAAAGGGTGGATATATTCGTATTACCGATCTTTCTTTAACTCGGAGAGGAGATGGGGCCCCTGAGAGCTTAGTAGAGTTTGTCTAAAAGTGATTGATGAAGAGAAATCTTCCTTAGAGAGAAAAATAGAAGAAGAATCAAAATTCGCCGAAATCCTTAAAAGCAAATTCGGTAGGAAATTATACCTGGATTTTCTAAAAGGATTACTACTCAAGGTATTTGATCCTTCAGAAATAAAATTTTTAATGGATAAAGAATTCTTAATTTATCTCGTTTTTTCCGAGGAGAATCAAAAGCAATTACAAAAAGGATTAAAGACAATGAAATCTTTTTTAAGTGAAGGTGAAAAGGAATATTTGACAAGTCAGTTAAATGAGTTTACTCAAACTTTAGGTAAGATTTTTGAAGATGGGGTAAAAGCTGGAATTCCTCCAGTTTTGATAGAATTGGCCTTAAAAAGATGGTTAAAAAAACAAATTCCACTAGGAACTCCAAGTTTATTTTATAAAAAAGTGAATCTTTCTTTAAGGTTTTTCACAAAAAGGGAACTTAATAAAGTTAAAATTGGGAAAAGGATTTTAGATGTTTTGGAAGATGTTCTACCAATCCCGGTTTCTTTAAATGAGGTCAATTTAGATCACTTTTCTGAATTTATAGAAGATGGCGATTTCTTCTCTAATGTCCTTAGGATTTTTGCTGATTATTTTATAACTCAACCAAAGCTTGAAGTTCCAAGATTTGACTGTGAAGAGCTAAAAGAGAAGATAAAGAATACTCAGGCTTTGGTTAAGGGAGAGGCGAAAAATAGGATTGTAGCACTTTTGGGTAAAATTGATAGTTTAAGTGATGTAGAGATTTACGATGAGATTGAAGAGATTGCGAAATATATAAAAGCTGGGGAGTCAAAAGTTAGGGTTTTTAAGAATCAATTGTTTAAAATGATGGAGCTTTCTCAAGCTGAAGAAATAAAACTTCCTCCAATTCTTAGATATTTTGATTATAGCCTTACAAAGAAAGTTCAGGATAATATTAATACTTCAGTGTCTTTACTTGTAAATAAGTTAGATAAAGTTCCTTCTTCTTTTTTATCTCAAGGTTTTTTGGGGAGAAAACCAAATTATGAAGGGATTATAGATTGGTTTGTTAAAAATTATGATGAGTTATTCATCCCAACCATTTTAGAACTTATTTTTGAAGAAGTGATAAAGATTTTCCCTGAGTCGGAAAATGATTCCTTAGAAGAGGCAAGATGGGTAGGACTTCTTGCAAGAAAGGAAGACCCTTTTAATGTTTATTTTATTCCAGAGATAGAGAGAGTTCCTTCTGAGAAAGAGAGATTAATTAGAGATTATCTTGAGGTGGTTTCAGTAATGGTATATGATATTAGGGGGTCTTCTATAATGGGGGAGAAATTAATGAATGCAGAAATGGAAGATAGGATTAGAAATGAATTTCAGTTGGAGCTATCTAAGGCGGTAGAAGAAACGGGAGGTTTTTTTGTAAAAGATACTGGAGATGGAGGAATTGTTTTATTCTCGGAAGAAAGCAGAGATTTATATTTTAGACAGATTTCAAGTTCAAAAAGTGAGAAAAAGGGCTTAGATTCTTCCAAACTTGAGCTCAAAGCTTCTCCAGATGCTGCAGTTAGAGCTATAAGATGTGCTAGTAGAATGCTTGAATATTCTGAGGGTTTTGTTAGAAAAAATTTGAAAAGATACAAAGAGTGGTTTAGAGAATTTGAAGAAAAAAAATTGGATTTTGGAGGAATAACTTATGAGAAACTCCCACCAGAATATAGGAAAATATTCCAAATTGGTATTGGGATTGCTTCTGGCAAACCAAACGAAGAGGTTTTTTTGGGTGTAAATATACTGGGGCAACTTGATCTTACTGGAAATCTTGTTCGAAGGGCTCATATTTATTCTACGGTTCATCATCCAGATCGCTCGGTAATCCTTGTGGAAACTTCTACAATGTGTAACTTTTTACTCCAAGTAGAATCTTTCAAACCTCTTGAAGAGGGAGAGAGAATAGGAGATGATTATTCTTTACCTACTGAACAATTGAGAGAGGAAATTATCCGTTGGATGAAAGGAATCCCTGGAGGTTATTTTATTGATGCTTATAAAGTTGCTTTAAAGAGGATTGATTATCTTCTCGATGAGAAAGGAAATGTGGGAAAGGTGGAGGTGCCCGAGGCATCAATTGGTATTAGAAAAGAGCGACCTTTTTATGATACAAAGACAATGGAAGAGAGAGTTCTTTATGAGATTATACCGGTAAAAAGGGGGTAGAAGATGATACTTTCTAAAAAGTATGATCCAAAGATTGTAGAAAGTAAATGGCAAAAGAGATGGGAGGAAGAAAAAATTTTTATTGCAGATGTTAATACAGATAAACCTCTTTATATAATTCTATTGCCTCCTCCTAATGTTACCGGTATTTTACATCTTGGGCACGTATTAAATATGACAATTCAAGATGTCTTTATCAGAATTTATAAAATGCGAGGTTTTGAGGTATTATGGCTCCCTGGGACCGACCATGCTGGAATTGCTACACAAAATGTTGTTGAGAGAAGGCTTGCTCAAAAGGGGCTTTCAAGATTTGATCTTGGAAGAGAAAAATTTGTGGAAGAGGTATGGAAGTGGAAAGAGGAGTATCATGGTAGGATTGTTTCTCAGATGAAGTCTCTTGGGCTCGGTTGTGATTGGAGTAGAGAAACATTTACCCTTGATGAAAGCTTCTCTAAGGCTGTTGAGGAAGCTTTTATAAGGTTGTTTGAAAAAGGCTATATTTATAGAGATGAATATATAGTAAATTATTGTCCTCGTTGTGAGACTGTAATTTCTAACGAAGAAGTTGAAGATAAGGAAATTGAAGGGAAACTTTATTATATTAATTACCCTTTAAAAAAAGGCGGAAAACTTACAGTCGCTACAACTAGACCTGAAACAATGCTTGGAGATACAGGTGTTGCAGTTAACCCCCTTGATGAAAGATATGAAAAATTTATTGGAGAGGTAGTGGTGCTTCCTTTGGTGGAGAGGGAGATCCCTGTAATTTCAGATTTAAGAGTTGATAAGAATTTTGGAACAGGAGTTGTTAAGATAACACCTGCCCATGATCCAGTGGACTTTGAGATTGGTAGAGAACATAATCTTTTACCTATAAATATTCTTGACAGAAAGGGATTTATTAATGAGAATGGTGGAAAGTATAAGGGGATGAGTAGATTTGAGGCTCGGGAGAAGATTGTAGAAGATCTAACTTCTTTTGGACTTTTAGAAAAGGTCGAAAATTATACACATTCTGTGGGACATTGTTCAAGATGCAAGACAATTGTGGAGCCTTACATCTCAAAGCAATGGTTTGTAAGAATGGAGGAGATGGCAGAAAAGGCAAAGAAGGCTGTGGAAGATGGTAGGGTGAAATTTTATCTTCCAAGATGGGAGAAAGTATACAATCATTGGCTTAGTAATATTCGTCCTTGGGTTATTTCAAGACAGCTTTGGTGGGGTCACAGGATTCCAGTTTATTATTGTGGAGATTGCGAAGAAATTATGGTTTGTAGAGAAGCTCCCTCGGAATGTTCAAAATGTGGAAGTAAGAAGATCTCTCAAGAAGAGGATGTTCTTGACACCTGGTTTTCTTCTTGGCTTTGGCCTTTTGCTCCTTTTGGGTGGCCAGAAAAGACGAAGGAATTAGAGGTGTTTTTCCCTTCCACTACTCTTGTAACAGGATGGGATATAATCTTTTTGTGGGTTGCAAGGATGATCATGGCTTCTCTTGAGTTTATGGGAGAAGTTCCTTTTAAGAAAGTTTATTTCACAGGGATGATTCGGGATTCAAAAAGGAGACCGCTTTCTAAATCTTTAGGGAATTCTCCAGACCCTCTTGATTTAATAGCTGTTTATGGGGCAGATGCTTTAAGAATCGGTATTTTGAGAATTACTCCAGAGGGTAAAGATGTTATATATAAGGAAGAAAGTATCGCTCAAGGGAGGAATTTTTTAAATAAAGTGTGGAATGTTGCAAGATTTTTAATGGCAAATTGTAAGGAGGGAGATAAAGGAGAGATAGAGAATATAAGCTTAACTAAGATGGATAAATGGATTATATCAAAAGTTATGGGAGTTATTAGAGAGTTGGAAGAAATGATTGATTCCTTTAAAATAAGTGAGGCAAGTAGATTAATTTCTTTGCGTTTCTGGGATGATTTTTGTGATTGGTATCTTGAGATGATAAAGCCTCGAATTTACTCAAAAGACGAAACAAAAAGAAAAAATGCAATTTCCGTTGCTTTATGGGCTTTTGAACAATACCTTAAATTAATGCATCCTTTTATTCCCCATATAACTGAAGAAATCTATGGGATGCTTCCTTATACGAGTTCTCTTTTAATTAATTCGGAGTGGCCAACTTATAGGGAGAATTATAGGGATTTAGATCTAGAAAGGGAAATGGATTTACTAAGGGAATTCGTTTTTAATATTAGAAATTTAAGAGGTGAACTTAACCTTTCCCCAGATTTAGAATTAGAGGTAGTTGTTGACTGTAAGGAGGATTTTTTTAATCTCCTTAAGGAGGAAGAAGAGTGGATTTTAAAGCTTGGAGGTATTAAAGAGCTTAAAAAAGGAGAAAAAATTTCGAATGCTGCTTTCTTCCATTTGAAGGGAATGGATGTGTTTATTCCTCTTGTGGGGTTAATTGATTTTGAAAGAGAAAGAGAGAGATTAAAAAAGGAAATTGAAAGTCTTGAAGGATTAATCAAAGAGTTAGAAGAACAACTCCTAAGAAAAGATTTTCTCACAAAAGCACCTCCAGAAGTTGTTAAAAAGACTAAGGAGAAGCAAGAAAGGCTTAAGGAAAAGCATAAGAAACTAATTGAGAATTTAAAAAGAATTTCTTAATTCTTTAAAATGAGCTTAAATTGTGGAATTGTTGGGCTCCCAAATGTGGGTAAATCTACTCTATTTTCTGCTTTAACTTCTCTTTTGGTAAAAGTAGAAAATTATCCTTTTTCTACTGTGGATCCTAATATAGGTGTTGTGGAAATTCCTGATGAGAGGTTGTCAAGAATAGCTGAGATACTTAAGATAGAGAAGAAGATTCCAGGCACAATAGAGTTTGTTGATATAGCAGGACTTGTTGAGGGAGCCTCTAAGGGAGAAGGTCTTGGAAATCAATTTCTAAGTCATATAAGAGAAGTTGGTATTATAATACATGTGGTTAGATGTTTCCAAGATCCGGATGTTTCTCATCCTTATCCAGATATTAATCCAGAACGTGATATAGATGTAATCAATATGGAATTGATGCTTGCGGATCTTAATACGGTGGAAAATAGGATACAGAAGAACAAAAAGTTGCTTAAAAGCCAAGATAAATTGATTCAGAAAAATGCTATGTGGGCAGAGCCTTTGCTTTTGAAAATAGAAGATGGTTTAAGAGAAGGGATTCCAGTTAATAGAATGGATTTTAAAGAAGAAGAAAGACATTATATAAAAGAATTAAATCTACTTACAAATAAAAAAGTGATTTATGTTTGTAATATAGATGAAAAGAGTATAAAAATTGGAAGTGAATTTACAAAGAGAGTTAAGGATTATGTAGGAGAGAATGTTCCTGTTATTGAGGTTTGCGGAAAGGTAGAAAGGGAGCTCGCTTTAATTGAAGATGTCTTCGAAAGAAAAGAATTAATGGAGCTTTTTGGCCTTAAAGAACCAGCTTTAAATAAACTTGTAAAAGAGGCCGCTCGTCTTTTAGGTCTTAGGACCTTTTTTACGGAAAATGGTAAAGAAGTTCGTGCTTGGATGATTAGAGAAGGGACAAAGGCTCCGGAGGCTAGTGGGGTTATTCATAGTGATTTTCAGATAGGGTTTATTAAAGCAGAGGTATATCATTGTGAGGATTTATTTAAATATGGATCGAAGGCGGAAATAAAAAATCATGGAAAGTTGAGGTTTGAAGGTAAAGATTATGAAGTTAAAGATGGAGATGTTATTTTCTTCCATTTTAAAGTGTAGGGGTGTAAATGAGCTGGGCTAATTTTCATACTCATTCTAATTTTGATGATGGGAAGGTTTCTCCTCTGGAATACGTAAAAGAGGCTTTAAATCAGAATGTTCGTATCCTTGGCTTTAGTTCCCATAATTTTCTTCCTTTTAATGTAGGTTGGACTTTAAAAAGAGAAAATTATAAGAATTACTGCGGAGTAATTAAAAAGCTTTCGGAAAAATACAAGGATAAAATTGAGATATTGCTAGGACTTGAGGTTGATTTTCTCCCAAGGTATGATTCTTTTTATAAAGAGATTAATTTATCCGTTTTAGATTTTGTAATTGGTTCTGTTCATTTTGTAAACTTCTTTAGCAGAGATAAAGCCTGGGTAATTGATGAGACGGAAGAGGAGTTTGAAAGAGGAATAACCGAAATTTATAAGGGTGATATAAGAAGGGCGGTGGAGGATTATTATGAACTAATAAAGAGAATGGCCCAAAAGGAGAAGTTAGATATAGTTGGACATCTTGATTTGATAAAGATGAATAATAAAGGTGAGAAATACTTTTCTGAGAAAGAAGATTGGTATAGAAAAGCTGTTTTCGAGACCTTAGAGATAATTGCAAATAAAAATTTAATATTAGAGGTAAATACAGGAGGAATTGCAAGAGGAAAGACAGATTCCCTATATCCAAGTTTATGGATTCTTGAAGAGTGTTATAGAAGGGGAATTTCTATAACTTTGTGCTCTGATGCTCATAGTCCCGAACAGATTACTGCTAAATTTAAAGAAGCAGCTTCTATTCTTAACTCTATTGGGTATAAAGAATTGTATATTCTTACTAAAGGGAAAGGAAGAGCTTGTTCTTTTTCGAAAGAAGGTCTTAATATTTGAAGAGCGTTTTTAAGAATGTGTATTTTTCCAAACGCCCAAATTTCCCTTTTAAAGCTGTTCTCTCTGTAAATTTTGTGTTTCCGTCCTTTGGAACAGTTTCTCCAGATATGAGAAATGGAACTGGTGTTCTTGTATGTTTTTTTAGTTTTACTGGAACTGGATGATCTGAGAGAACTGCAACTGTAACATTTTTATTAATTTTTTCAATAATTGGTTTTACCAATCTTTTATCAAACTCTTCTATGGTTTTTATCTTTAGATTAAGGTCTCCCATATGGGAACATTCGTCAATTGCTTCAAAATGAAGATAGACAAAATCGTTTCGGTCTAAAGCAGAAAGGGTGGCTTTAACTTTGTTTTCATAATTTGTGTCTATAAATCCGGTTGCCCCTTCTGGTTTTATTACTTCCATATTTGTTAATTTCCCAATTCCAAGGATAACGTCTACTGCTGAAATAACAGCACCCTTTTTTTGGTATTTTTTTTCAAAAGGTTCAAAGTGCGGTTTTCTCCCGGGACTCCAAGGCCAAATACAATTTGCAGGTTTGTTTCTGTTTTTTATAAGAGTTAAATTTGTGGGAGCTTCTTTCAAAATCTTAATGCTTTTTTCAATCAAATCTCTTAGTAAATCCGCAGTTTCTTTTCCTTCTTCGGTTCCTGGGTATGGTAAAAGTTCTTTCCATTTCTTTCCTTGATTTGAATCAGGTTTATAATAACCAATCTTGTCTGAGAATTCTTTTCCTTTAAGAATTAAGAGATTTCTATAACTAACCCCAGAATAAAATTTAATTTTTTCATTCCCTAATTCTTTGTTTAATAAATCTATGAGCTCCTCTGCACTATCCTGAGTGATTTGTCCAGCTGAATAATCTTCGAGGATATCTCCATTAATAGTAATTAAATTACATCGGAATGCTATTTCGTCTTCTTTTAGTTGGATCCCTCTGCTTGCAGCTTCAATAGGACCTCTTCCACAATAGTCTTTTTCAAGGTCATATCCCAAGACAGATAAGTTTGCTGCATCGCTTGAGGTAGGAAAGGGATTGGGAATGGTTATTAGAGTTCCTTGAGCACCATTTCTTGCAAGGAAATTTAAGGAAGGTGTATTTGCAACCTCAAGGGGTGTTTTTCCTCCTAGTTCAGGAATGGGTTCATCAGCCATTCCATCTGCCAAAAAAACAAGATATTTCATAATTTTTTAATTTAACTTTTTATGTCTATTTTTCAAGTGTCTTGAAAAATTATGAGAAATTGTTATAATTTTATTTATTGGAGGAGGAAAATAGAAAAAGAAAAATTAATTAATTTTCTTAAAGAGCTTGCTCTTGGAGTAAATTATAAAATTGCCTATCCTGGGGATCATCCTATTGTAAAAGAACAAGAAAGGAAGATCATAGATTTACTTAATACTTTCGCGGAAGAAACAAATGAAATCTCGATTGTCTTTTTAGGGGATAATGTGATAATGGAAGATTTAAATGTTGATATCTCAGGCTTCCCGAGTATTGAAATATTTGTAAAGAGGTTAACCCGATTAAATGTTGAAAGCTTAACTTTTGATACGAGCTGTAATGAGATGGATGTGGGAGGATTTCTGGATATTTTAGCCCATCCTCCAAAAGATATCCGATTATATGATGATGTAAACACTCTTTTAATAGAAAGGAAAGTTGATAATATCTATTTCAATACAGTGGAATTTCGGATAAAGGCAAAAGGAGAGGAAGTCCCGATTGGTTTAGAGGGGATGGTTGAAGGGAAAGAGGAGAAATCAATTTCTAAGGAAGAAGAATTTAATCTAAAGGAATTTTTTGAAAATATTTGTGGAATAAAAAAGGAGGATTCTCCTATTGAAGAAGCAGAAAAAATTACAAAGGGTCTCGTTAATTTATACGACAAGATTTCCTCTTTTCCTGGTGAAAAAGGAATTGGAACACGAAAGGCTATTTTTGAGAAAGTTATGAGCTCAATACCTCCCGAGGTAAAGAGATTTATAATTCAGGATAAAATTAAACTTAAACAGATTTCCTCAATAATAAAGTCTATAATAATGAGTTTTTCGGATGAGGAGATAGTAGAGATTTTTGTTAGTAGAGTTAAAGCCTTAGGATTGGCTGATGCAGAAGATTTACTTATAAATCTTACTCCAGAGAGGTTGGATAGAATTTTGCCACAAATAAAGGAAAATTTAAAATTAATGGATGTGGAAGAGAAATATATAATAGAACTTGAGAAAAGAGTGAAAGAGAAAATTGAGAAGGGAAAAGGTCCTGAAGAGAGAATTTCTGCAAAGGAGGGTGCCTTAAGTGAGCTTTCCGATTTCATAAAAAATTTTTCCGAGGTAAAGGAAGAAGATTATGGAACTTCGGAAATTGCAAATTTTTTTGAATCGGTTTTTCTAATTAAAAAAGGAGAGGAGGAAGATAAGGAAAAGGTTTATATAGGTTTTGAGAATTTTATAAGAGAATTTGTAAGACAATTTGGAGAGGATAAACTATTTCTTCAATCTTTGAAAATTAGAAAGGCTATGAAAGAGGTTCCTTTAAGTGTTAGAAAAGAGGTGTTTTTTAGAATTATAAAAAGTGATAGTCCCTTAAAACTTACAATGGCAAAGATTTTATTGCCAATTATGGATGATGAAAGTGTTGTTTCCCTTCTTATTCACTTGGTTGAAGAGGGAGAAAGGGAAGGCTTAGAAGGCTTTTTGTCTTCTCTTTCTTCGGATAGGTTAGATTTTATTAAAGAAATTTTAAGAAAGGAAGTGGGTAAAAAAGGAATTAAAGACGAACTTTTTTCTAAGTTTTGGGAGAAGTTGACCCATCCTCCTGAAAAGATAAGGCCGATTGGAGGAGTTAGTAGAACAGCTTATACTCGTCTTAAAGATAAATTGAAAACGAGTATGGAATTAGGAGATGTGAAGGCTTTACTTGATTCTATTTATAAAAATCTTGAAGCAGAATCTAAGGAAGTTAAGTTAAGCTCCTTAGGAAATATTAGGGAGCTTATAGAGCAGTTTTTTAAAGGAGGAAAGACAATTATTATCCGGAATATTGTAGAGAAATTAATTGAGTATTCGCGGAAGGAAGAAGAGAAAGAGATTTATGAGGAATATATAAAACTTCTAAGTGAAATAGGAATTAAAAGTATAACAATGGAGTATTCTTTTTTATCAAATAATGTTGTTTCATTTTTTGCGGGAGAAGTGAGTAGTGTAGAGAAAGCGAAAGTTATTGTTCCATATCTTGTGAAATTTAATTCTAAAGAAGCTATAAATGTTTTGCTTTCTCTTTTATGGGAAAAAGATTTAAGAGAGATTGTGTTAAAAGAGGTTAATGAGTTTGGCGTGGATTCTGTCCCTTATTTAATGGAATTGCTTAAAGACTCGGAGGATAAAGAAGTTAGATTTTCACTTTTAAAGATAATAAGAGGTATTGGTAAACCTGCTGTTGATTTTGTAAGGAAATACTTGCATGACCCGAGATGGTATGTAAGAAGGAATGCCGTTTTAATTATAGGTAGTATTGGAGGAAGAGAAGTTTTAGATGAAATATATGCACTAAAAGATGACCACCCAAAAGTTCAAATAGAGATTGTGAGAGTACTAAAGCATATTTTGAAAGAAGATGCAGAATCTTATTTATTACCTTTTTTAGATTCGGCTTATCCTGAGGTTCAGCAATACGTTCTTTCTACACTTCAAGGAATTATTTCTGAAGAAGGGTTAAAGGCTTTAAATAGAAGATTACTTTTAAACACTTTTCCCAGGGAATGGGAAATAGAGATAAAGAAGCTTATTTGCGATATACTTGCAATAAAAGGTAATAGTGAATCAATAGATGCTTTATCTCAAATAATAAGAGCAAAAAAGGTGTTTGGAATTCCGGAATTTCCAGAAGATCTAAGGTATAAAGCTACTAAAGCTGTAGCTGAAATAGGAGGGGTAAAAGCCGAAGAAATTCTTAAATCTTTGACAAAGGATTACTCTAAAAAGATAAGGACTTTGGTTTTAGAAAGCTTATCTAAGGGTTAATAAAATTTAGACATATAATCTTGGAAGTCTTTTCCCCATCCTTGAAATGATTTCGTAAGGGATTGTTCCACTAGCCTTAGCAATATCCCAAGCAGTTATTTTCTCATTCATGACTATTACTTCATCTCCAATCTTTACTCCTTCAATGTGAGAGATATCTATCATTGTTGTGTCCATTGTAACATTTCCAATAACTGGAGCTTTTTCCCCTTTAACTATCATCCAGCCCTTATTTGAAAGAGATCTGTCATAGCCATCCGCATACCCAATAGGAACTGTAGCGACTGTTGTGGGTTTTTGGGCTATAAATGTTCTACCATAACTTACAGAATGCCCTGGAGGAATAGTTTTGATAAAAGAAATCTTACTTTTTACACTCATTACAGGTTTATAATCCAGTAGGGGGAAATCCTCAATAGGTGAAATTCCGTATAATAAAAGGCCGAGTCTTACCATATTGAATAAAGAGTCTTTATAAAGTAGAAAAGCCGCAGAATTTGCAATGCTTTTTATTGGAATTTCTATTCCAAGATTAGAGGCAACCCTTATTAATTCTTTAAAATTTTTGAGTTGCTCTCTTGTAAAAATTTCATCCGAATCAGCACTTGGGAAATGTGAGAATGCACCTATAAGTTTTACAAATTTAAAATTTTTGATAAGTTTTATAAAATATATAAATTCATCAGGAGAAACTCCAAATCTTCCCATTCCTGTGTCTACCTTAAGGAATATTGGGACTTCTTTTTTTTGTCTCTCTCCTTCTTTTTCAAGGCTTTCTAAGAAATCTCTCGAGCAAACAGTTGGTATAAGGTTAAAAAGTAGAATTTCTTCTGCTCTTTCTTTTAATTCTTGGGATAAAATTACAATATTTGCTTGTATCCCTGCATTTCTTAACTCAATACCTTCTTCTACTATTCCTACCCCAAGAAAATCCACCCCCATGGCAATAGCTCTGGAGGAGATAGCAATTGCTCCATGTCCATACGCATCTGCTTTTACAACAGCAAGAAGTTTTTTTTGATTCCCTAATTTCTCTTTCGCTATCCTTATATTATTTTCCAAATTTCTTAAGTTTATTTCAACTCTGGAAGGTCGCATAAATGGATTATAACAAATAGTTTATTTTTTTCAAGTCTCTAACTTGACAGTTGAGAAATTTAACTTAATATATCCAACTATAATGAAGGAGGAAAAATTAAAAGAATATTTAATATAGTAATACTTTTTCTTTTTTGGGGTTGTGAAAAGGAATGTAAGTTAAGAGGGGATCTTTTTATTAAAAGTGAACAATATGAAAAGGCGATTGTCCAATTTAAGAATTGGATAGAAATAGAGCCTGAGAATCCCCAAGCTTATGTTTCTCTATCTGTCCCTTATTATATGAAAAAAGATTATAAAAATTCTGCGGAATACTTAAAGAAAGCTTTTGATATTAATAAGGATTCAACAGAAGAAGGTATAAAATATTATGAAGAACTGTTAGGAATCTCAGGTTATGGTTTTTCGGTTTTCTATAATGGGGCGGAGTCTTTCTTTTTGGATGGGGAGAATGAGAAAGTTTTGGAAATGTTAGAAAAATTGGAAGAACTTGAACTTCTTTCTTATCAAAAAATTCAAGCTTATCTTCTTAAAGGGAAAGCATTAATTAGAGAGGGGAAAGAGGAAGAAGCAGTTAATTGTATTTCTACAATTTTTGAATGGGATTCTCTAAATTTTGAAGCCCATCTTGCCTTAGGAGAGATCTATACAGATAAGGGAGAGAATGAAAAAGCCATTTTTCATCTTAAAAAAGCTAAATTTGTTAATTCAGAAAATTTTGAAGTGAATAAGTTACTCGGGAGGAATTACCTAAAGCTTGGGCAATACAATCTTAGTATAGACGCTTTAGAGAAAGCGCTCTCTATTAGAGAAGATGATCCAGAAGTGCTTTATAGTCTCGGATATGCTTATTTGGAAAAAGAAGATTATACTCGTTTGAAAAATATAGCTGAGAGAATTCTTTCTTTGCCTCTTAACTCAACTAAAAGAGCTGATGCTTACATTCTTCTTGGATTAGGGGAATTTTATGGGGAGAAATATCAAGAAGCAATTTCAGCTTTAAAGGAAGCTTTAAAGATTGATTCTACCAATTGCGATCCATATAAAATTTTGTCAGATATTTACGAGAAAGAAGGTAAAAGTGACTCTGCTCGAATTTTTTCCCAGATATGGAAAAGATGTATAAATAAAAATTAAGATATAACTTTTTTTATTTCAGGCACTTTACTTTTTAGAGCTCTTTCTACAAATCCTCTTAAAGTCATTTCTGCCATTGGGCATCCACCACAGGCTCCTATAAGTTTCAATTTTACTATTCCATCTTCAGAGACGCTTATTAATTTCACGTCTCCACCGTGACTTTTTAAATACGGTTTTATCTCTTTCTCTAAAACTCTTTTTATTTTCTCTTCCAAAATTTCCTCTTATTTAAAAAATAACAAAGAAATTTCTTAAGTCAAGAGGAAACTTTTAACCTAAGGGGATAATATATTTTATCTCTTGATTTTAAAGAAGAAATAATATAAATTAACCAAAAATAAAGGAGGAATTTTATGAAGCAATCTCTCTTCTTTTTATTTTTTATAGGAATCTTTACTTTAAACTTAAGGGCCCTTGAGATACCTTCGATTTTTGGAGATAATATGGTTCTTCAACAAGAAATGGAAGTTCCAATCTGGGGGAAAGCAAAACCTTTTGAGATTGTAGAAGTTATTTCAAGTTGGGGGGAAAAGGCAATTGGGGAAGCTGATTCTACTGGGAAATGGATGATAAAACTTAGGACTCCTAAACGAGGGGGACCTTACGAAGTAAAAATAAAGGGGGAAAATAGAGAAATTGTATTTCAAAATGTTCTTATAGGAGAAGTTTGGGTTTGTTCTGGACAGTCTAATATGGAGATGCCCCTTATGGGTTGGCCTCCACGAGATACTATAAAGAATTCCGAAGAAGAAATAAAGAATGCCAATTATCCTGAGATTCGCCTCTTTACTGTTTCAAAAGGAATTTCTCTTAAGCCAAGAGAAAATTGTAAGGGTTTTTGGGAAGAATGTTCTCCGGAGCGAGCGAAAAATTTTAGTGCGGTGGCATATTTTTTTGGAAGAGAACTTCATAAAGAACTTGGGGCTCCCATAGGGTTAATTCATACAAGCTGGGGTGGGACTCAAGCAGAGGCTTGGACTCCATTCTCTTATATTAAAAAAGTTGAAGGGTTTTCAGATTTTATAGAAAACTTTGATAAGCTTTCTTCTCTTGAAGAAGAATATGTAAAATGGCTTAATTCTCATCCTGTAATTACTCCAGAAAAAGAAGAGGAGAAAGCAGGAAAGAATGTATCTTTTGATGATAAGAATTGTCACCTTCCAGAGTTTAAAGATTCTTATTGGAGAAGGATGTCTCTTCCAACACAGTGGGAGAATAGTGAATTGGGAGTTTTTGATGGGGTTGTTTGGTTTAGAAAGAAAGTCAAATTGCCTACTGAGTGGATGAATAAGGATTTAATTTTGGAGCTTGGACCGATTGATGATATAGATATAACCTATTTTAATGGGGAAAAGGTTGGAGGTTATGAAGGTATGGGTTTTTGGACGGTTGAACGGAAATATAAAATTCCTAAAGAAATTGTTAAAAGAGGGGAGAATTTGATTGCCGTGAGAGTTATAGATCTTCAAGGAGGCGGAGGTCTTTATGGAAAAGAGTCGCAGATGAAGATTTATCCTATTGATGAAGAAGAAAACTTTATTAAGCTTTCTGGAGAGTGGAAGTATCTGCCTGTTGCCGAGTATAGAGAGGGAAATTTTTACGTGTTTGGGGTAAAGAAAAACGACTTTTATAAAAACAGACCTAAGTTTAAAGGAATTACACAAAATACTCCTACAGTTTTGTTTAATGCGATGGTTAATCCTTTGATTCCATATGGGATTAAAGGAGTAATATGGTATCAAGGAGAATCAAATGTTGGTAGAGAAAGACAATATAAAGAACTTTTCCCTGCCTTAATAGAAGGATGGAGAGAAAGTTGGGGAGAGGGTGCTTTTCCTTTTTATTTTGTTCAAATTGCCCCTTATTTGTATGAAGGAGAAAACTCCACTACTTCCGCTAAACTTAGGGAAGCTCAATTGGTTAGTATGTTAACTGTCCCGAATACAGGAATGGTTGTAACTCTGGATATAGGAGATTTGAATAACATTCATCCTTCGAACAAAGTTGATGTGGGGAAAAGGCTCGCTTTATGGGCTCTTAACAAGAGTTATGGGAGAGAAAACGTTGTGTGTTCTGGCCCTATTTTTAAAAGTATGGTTAAAAAAGGGAGTAAAATAATCCTTTACTTTGATTATATTGGTAGCGGCTTGGTTTCAAAAGAGGAGAAACTTAAAGGATTTAAAATTGCAGGAGAAGATAGGGTATTTGTGGATGCTGAAGCTTATATTAAAGATAATACTGTTATTGTTTATAGTAAAGAGGTCTATGAGCCTGTGGCTGTTAGATACGCCTTTACGGATGGCTCGGAAGCGAGTCTTTTCAATAAAGAAGGCCTTCCAGCTTCTCCTTTTAGGACAGATGATTGGGAAGATTGATTTTTGGCGACTTGACTTTCTGGGATTATTAATTAATATTGATTGTAGTAGGATTAGGGTAAAAAACCGTTTATTAATTAGAAAAAGGGTAATATAAAAAGTTTCTCAAAGGAGGTATTTAATGAGGAAAAATTTATTTCTTCTTTTGTCATTTTTAGCTATTACAAGTTCTTGTTCACGAGGAAAGCCTGGAGATCTTGTTCTTGTAAAAGGTGGGCCTTTTAAGAATACGAAATCCAACTATTATGGAAAAAACGTAATAATCTCGGATTTTTATATTGGTAGATACGAGGTTACCCAAAAAGAGTGGGTTGAGGTAATGGGTAATAATCCTTCAAAATTCAAAGGAGATAATTTACCAGTAGAAATGGTAAGTTGGTATGATTGTATTGAATATTGTAATAAGAGGAGTATAAAAGAAGGCTTGGAACCCTATTATAATATAGATAAAACAAAAAAAGATCCGGAAAACAATAATGATATTGATACTATAAAATGGATAGTGACAATCAATCCGAACGCAAATGGTTACCGCCTACCCCGAGAGGTGGAGTGGGAATATGCTGCAAGTGGAGGGCAGAAAAGCAAAAATTATACATATAGCGGAAGCAATAATGTGGATAAAGTTGCTTGGTATTGGAGGAATTCTGGAGATGAATACCTAAAAGGATATTGGTCTTGGCCTATTATAGAGAATAATAATAATAAAACAAAACCTGTGGGTCTTAAGAAGCCGAATGAACTTGGGCTTTATGATCTATCAGGTAATGTAAGAGAATGGTGCTGGGAATGGTATGAGGGCGATAGAACAGAATCTAAGGAAAGGGTTTGGAGAGGTGGGGGTTGGATGGGTGCTGAGTATTGCTGTGAGTCTTCTTTTAGAGGTAGCTTTGAAGCAAGCGGTAAGGGTCCTGATCAGGGTTTTCGAGTATGCCGAAGTAAGTAAATAAGATAGGCAATTGTAATTATAATCCAAATACCCCCTCAAAGATAAGGAATTTTCCTAAATTGACTTTTTAAATATTTTAATTAAAATAAGAGTAGAAATTAAGATAAAAATTATTTAGGGGTGAAAAATGGTTAGATTTTGGTTTTTAGTTGAAGTAAAAAGATCAAAAGAAGTTGAGTTTCATTTATTGGAGAAGAATAAATTTATTTAATTACCCCTTTCCTTTCCTAAATTACTTAGGTTAGAAGGAAAGGGAGATTTGGAAAGGAAAGGGGGCAAAGGAAATTAGAGGTGTTTTTATTTAGAAGTTTTTAAATTTAGATGTTAAAAGGAGGATAAATGAGTTTAAGGCGTTTATTAATAATATTTGGAACAATTGTTTTAGCAGCAATAGTCTTCATCTGGGGATGTCAGAATCATCCAACAGCTCCTGAGTCAAAGATAGATGCAGGAACCAAAGTGAGAGGATATAGTTCAGGTAGCTGTTCCGGAACTTTTAAAGTTACTTTCCAAAATGCAGTTTTTACTGCTGGTCAAGGGTGGAGTTCAGGAGCCTCTAGAACTATAAGCTGGTCCGGTAGCTGTAGTGGTTGCAGCTGGGGTCTTGGTGTTTATGGATGGTTGCAGAACCCACTTGTAGAATATTATATTGGGAAGAGTGGAGGGTCAAGCAAAGGTTCTTATTCCTGCAATGGTCGTTCATATACCCTGCAGATAACTACCCGAAACAATGCGCCTTCCATTGAAGGAACTAAGACTTTCCAGCAGTATAACTGCAGTGGAAGTACAGCAAGCCCTGTTGATATGGGTTGTCACTTTAACGCTTGGAGGAATCTTGGAGCTTCTGTAGGAAGTCAGAATTATCAGATAGTGTTGGCAGAAGGTTGGAGTGGGAATACTGGAAGTGCTACTATGACAGTTAGTGGTGCGAACTGGTATTCAGTTTGGTCTGAATCTGGTTCAGTATCTTATTCTTGCGGTAGTAGTGGCTCAACAACAACTACGACTACAAGTGGCTCAACAACAACTACAACGACAAGTGGAACAACCACTACAACTAGTGGTGGCTCAAAAACCATTGTAGTGAGGGCAAGAGGAACATCTGGGAGCGAGCAGATTCAGTTGACAGTAGGTGGAAGCACAGTTGCTACCTGGACTTTATCAACGAGTATGTCAAATTATACTGCTACTACTACAAGAAGTGGTGGAACTAATGTATGCTTTACCAATGATGGAAGTGGTAGGGATGTTCAGGTAGATTATATTCAGGTGAATGGCTCAACCCGTCAGTCAGAAAACCAGAGCTACAATACAGGATGCTGGGATAGTTCAAATAATAAGTGCGGCAAGAGCTACTGCGAGTGGTTACATTGCAATGGTTGCATTGGTTACGGTGACATTTAGTTGAGGGTAAGTAAACTGTAGTTGTAATTCCGAAGAAAACTGCCCGGTTTTTCCGGGCAGTTTTCTTAAAATTAAGGGAGATTTAAACGTTTGTAAAATTTAATTTTATAGAGTTAAGAAAGCATTTTTATAGCAACAAGAAGTGAAGCTTTATTTTTGTTGATAAAAAGGTAATGAGAAAATTGTTGGAAAAATTAACTGATTATCATAAATTTTAATGAGAAGACTATATCTTAAGTAATCCATTTGCTTATTCAAAAGTAAGGAAATTGCTCTTATTGACTTTTTGTTTTTATCAATTTATTTATTAAACAATAATTAAAGGGGGAGAAACGTTTAGGTACTGGTATTTAATTTTAAGAAATAAGTTTATTTGACTAGCCCCCTTCCTTTCCAAGTTATTTTAGAAAGAAGATTTGGGAAAGGAAAGGGGGTGAAGGAAATTAGAGGTGTTTTTATTTAGAAGTTTTTAAATTTAGATGTTAAAGGAGGAATAAATGAATTTAAGGCGTTTATTAATAATAATTGGAACAATTGTTTTAGCAGCAATAGTCTTCATCTGGGGATGTCAAAATCATCCAACAGCTCCGTCAAAAATGGATGTAGGATCTGGTAAGACGAGAGATGACTATTCATCAGGTAGCTGCACCGCTGGGAGTTTTAAGGTTACTTTCAGTAGTGCTAATTTTGTTACAGGTTTAGGTTGGAGCACTGGTTCAACAAGAACCATAAGTTACTCTGGTAGTTGCAGCGGTTGTAATTGGGGACCAGGGGTTTATGGTTGGCTTCAAAACCCGCTGGTAGAATATTATATCCCAAGGAGTGGAGGCTCAACAAAAGGTTCTTATACTTGTAGTGGGACAACTTGGACAGTGGGGACAGAGCAGAGGGTGAATCAACCTTCTATTGAGGGTACTGCGACTTTTACTCAGTATTTTGCTAGTGGAGGTAGTCAACCTATAGATATGAACTGTCATTATAATGGGTGGAAAAGCCTGGGATTAAGTGTGGGTAGCAATAACTATCAAGTGGTAGCAGTGGAATCTTGGAGTTCAGGTAGTGGTAGTGCTACTGTCTCTGTTCCTAATAGTGAGTGGTATACTCATTGGGTTGGATCTGGAACAGCTACCTTTACTTGTGGTGGAGGTGGTTCGACAACCACTAGCACTTCAACTACCACAACAACAAGCGCTACTACCACTAGCACTTCAACTACCACCACGACAAGTGGTTCAACAACTACAACCAGTGGATGGTGGTGGTGGTGGCCAAGCACAACAACTACTACAAGCGGCACAACAACAACTACGACTACAAGTGGAACAACGACGACGACAAGTGGAGGTGGAACTGCACCCTGCAGTAATCCGACTTCAATAAGTGCGCCATTCACAAAAGATGGCTCAGGAACTTTCTGCTGGTCTTTGACTTCCTGCAACTACATTAACTCCTGGAATCTACAGGAACTCAATGTGAACGGAGTTGATCTCACAAATAAATATGTTTCAGCCAGTCAGATGCCAGCAAAGATAAATGGAGCGTGGATTATTAAATATGTTGGTAATTATTCCTGGAGCCACTTTGAGGCGAAGTAAGCAAAGAAGATAAATTTATCTGCTGCCCGGTTCCAAATATAGGGACCGGGCAGAACTTTACTGAAACAAATAAAGGTAAGAAGGAGCTTTTGTTATGGAAAGAAAAAGAAGAGATGCATTGTTTGTTATAGTGGTCATTCTATTAGGCTTAATGATCGGATGCAAAAAAGGGGTTTCTAAAGCTGAAGAAGAAAAGATAGCTATAGTGGCACGTAGTCAAGATGAATTACATGTAGCTTGGGCTGAGCGAAGGGAGGATGGTAAGTTGGTGATGGTAATAGACGGAAAAGTTGATTCTATTGAATATGACAATATAGGAGCTATTGTGTTTAGTGGGGATGGGAAGAGAATAGCTTATACCACGAAAGGTGGAGAAAAATGGTCAATAGTTGTGGATGGTGTGGTAAATCCAGGTTTTAGAGCATTCCCTGGTTTTGAAGATATTAATATGAGCTCTCTTACCTTTAGTCCAAGTAGTGAACACTTTGCTTTTGGTGCACAATTGGGAAATAGATGGTTTGTTGTGCTTGATGGGGTAGTTATGCCTCAGGGAGGGCATGATTTTGTAGGTTATTGCACTTTTAGTCCTGATAACGAACACTTTGCTTATATGGCAAGAAAAGGGAATAAACAATGTATTGTCTTTGATGGAAAGGCTGGTAAAGAGTATAACTTTGTTTCTGAACCAATAATTAGCCCTTGTGGCGAACACATCGCATATGTTGCAACAGACAGTAATAATTTACAATGTGTGGTTTGGGATGAGAAGGAAGGGAAAAAATATGATTGGGTAGATAATCCTGTTTTTAGTCCTGATGGAAAGCATATTGCCTATAGTGCAATGAAGGACGGAAAACACATTGTAGTGATTGATGGGAAAGAAAGTCCCAAGTATGAAATGTACACAACCATACATCCTGTTAAATTTGGACCTAAGGACAACAGGATTGCATATGCGGTGATGAAAGGGGAAAAGTGGGTTGTGGTTGTAAATGGTAAAGAGGGTCCTGAATACGATGCTATTGGAGGTAATGGCGAGAGTATTACTCTTTCTCCTGACGGTAAAAGTTTTGCTTATGTTGCAAATAGAGGTCAAAAGTGGTTTGTTGTAACAAATGGAAAGGAAGGTCCTGAATATGATGATATCTTAGTTCGTACCCCGATATTTAGTCCTTGTGGTAAACATCTTATTTACGGAGCAAGGGAAGGGGAGAAATGGTTCGTTGTGCTTGATGGAAGTGTAGTGTCAGAGAAATATGATGAGATTGGTTATGTTCAGTTCAGTCCTGACAGCAAGCACTTTACTTTTAGGGCGAAAAAAGATAACAGATGGTTTGTTGTTTTGGATGGTAAAGAAGGGCCTAATTATACTAATGTGTTCAAACCGATTTTTAGAGAAGAGGGAGTGGAATACCTGGCTGAAAGCAGCATTCCAGGTTGGCTCCTTCGGTGCAGATTATCTTATCCTAAAAGCGACGGTAAAGTTGAAAAATCGGAGGAGAGAATTGGTTGGTTAGTAGAATCTATTGTGGGTAAAGAGACAAAGGGATGTAAACCTTGTGAGAGAAAAAAACAGGAGCAACAAGAGAAAAAGTGATTTTTTCTATTTTTAGTTTTTAAAAAACTTTTTATTTTTAATAAGCTGGTCTAACCCCCTCTGTCATTCTTTGGTGGGGATATTTAAGGAGGAAAATGTACAGAAGTAAAATAAATGAGATTTTAAATTTTTTTATAAGTATAATAATTTGTCAATTTGCAGGTCTTATTGGTTCTTTATTTACAACCCCTTCAATTCCAGGTTGGTATGCAAATATAAATAAGCCTTCATTCACTCCTCCAAACTGGGTCTTTGCGCCAGTTTGGACAATTTTGTTTTTATTAATGGGGATCTCTTTATATTTTATTTTAAGGATTGGATTAAGTGATAAGAATGTAAGAATAGCAATTATGGTTTTTATTTTACAACTTGCTTTTAATATATTATGGTCTTTTTTGTTTTTTGGGTTAAGGTCTCCTTTTTTAGCTTTTGTTGAAATTATATTTTTATGGATAGCCATACTTATGACAATTATTCTTTTTTATTCTTTGTCTAAAGTAGCAGGTATATTGTTGATTCCTTATATTCTTTGGGTGAGCTTTGCTTCGGTTTTAAATTTTGCAATATGGAAAATGGGTTGAGGATTTGGTAAATAAAAGTAAAACGTTTATAATATTAAATTTTGTGGAATTAGAAATCTTAGATAAATTTTTGCTTTCTAAATAAGAAGATCTTTTAGTCTTGACCTCTTTTATTTTTTATTTTATAATTACAAATAAGAATTAAGACGGCTTTAGAAAGATAGTTTAAAAGGAATTTTTAAATTAGGAGGTTAAAAATGAAGAGATATTTTATAATTTGTTTGGTGTTATTTTTTGCGTTAAATGTTTTCGCTCAACGTCCAATTAATAAGTTGGTCGTAAGAGCGGACTCGGCCGAACAAAAAATTAGCAAGTTTATATATGGGCATTTTGCGGAGCACCTTGGACGTTGTATATATGGTGGTATATGGGTTGGGAGAAATTCAAAAATTCCTAACATTCGGGGATATAGAAAAGACGTCCTTACTGCTCTTAAGGCTATTCATGTTCCTGTTATTCGTTGGCCCGGTGGTTGTTTTGCAGATACTTATCACTGGAAGGAAGGAATTGGTCCATACAGTAAAAGACCGAGAATCGTGAATACAACTTGGGGTGGAGTTGTTGAAGACAATAGTTTTGGAACTCACGAATTTTTGGAATTTTGTGAGTTACTTGGTGCTGAACCTTACATTTCGGTTAATGTTGGAAGTGGCACGGTAAGAGAAGCAAGTGAGTGGGTTGAATATGTAAATTCTACTTATGATATACCAATGGTTAAGTTAAGACACAAAAATGGTAGATTAAAGCCATGGAATGTGAAATTCTGGGGAATCGGCAACGAAACATGGGGTTGCGGTGGAATTATGTCTGCGGATTACTATGCTAATGTTTTATCAAGATATTCTTTTTTTATGAAGAATTATGGGGAGACGAAATTATACAAAATTGCCTCAAGTGGACTTCCAGAAGACTTTAACTGGACTGAGATAATAATGAAGAAATGGAAAAATACGGATACTTGGCTTCAGGATTATATGAGTGGTTATTCTTTGCATTATTATACAGTAATAGACTGGAACAAAAAGGGGTCTGCAATAAACTTCACTGAAAAAGAATGGTTTATAATATTGCAAAAGGCTCTCTATTTAGATGAATTAATAAAAAAACATTCAGAGATAATGGATAGATATGATCCAGAGAAGAGGATTGGACTTGTAGTAGATGAATGGGGGACTTGGTATGATGTAGAACCTGGGGTTAATCCGGCTTTCTTATATCAACAGAATTCTCTTCGCGATGCAATAGTTGCGGCAATAAGCCTTAATATTTTCAATAATCACTGCGACCGAGTGAAGATGGCAAATCTTGCTCAATTAGTAAATGTTCTCCAATCTGTAATTATAACAAAAGATGAACAGATAGTGTTAACACCGACGTATTATGTATTCAAAATGTTCTCGGTTCACCAAGATGCTACATTATTGCCGACTAAGCTGGAGTGTGAGGAATATTCATATGGTGAAGAGAAGATTAAGTCTTTAAATGTATCAGCCTCAAGAGATAAAGATGGGAAAATTCACATTAGTATAGTAAATCTTGATCCTAATAATGTTAAGGAACTTGAATGTAAGATTCTTGGAAGTAACGTAGAAAAGGGTTCCGCCGAGATAATTACTGCTGAAAGAATGAATGCTTTTAACGACTTTGGGAAGACCGAGGAGGTCAATATAAAGCCTTTTGAAAAATTCAAATTAGAAGATGATAGACTAATAGTAAGTTTACCCCCAAAATCTATAGTGATGTTTGAATTGGAATAGATTAGGAGAAAGTCAAGGGAAAGCAACTTTTTATTTTACATTCTTTAGTCCCCAAAAGCTTTTTTATCCGAAGGTAACATCCAAGATCATCATAATTAAAAATCCGATAATTGTGCCACCCGTAGCAAATTCTACATTACCATTTCGTTGTGATTCAGGTATTACCTCTTCCACAACCACGAAAATCATAGCACCTGCTGCAAAACTCAATGCATAAGGTAAAAGGAAATGTGCCCATAACACTGTAAAACAACCAATAACTGCAGAGATTGGTTCTACAACACCTGAAAGTTGACCAAACCAGAAACTTTTAAATCTTGTTAATTTTTCACGGTAAAGAGAGATTGAAACTGCAAAACCTTCAGGAATATTCTGAATTCCTATCCCTAACATCAATGCGGTTGCTCCTCTTAATGTTGCTTCTGGAAGGTCTTTGGTAACAGAGCCAAAAGCCACTCCTACAGCAAGCCCTTCAGGAATATTGTGAAGTGTAATTGCCAAAACCAACAAAACACTTCGATGCCAAGAGGTTTTTATCCCTTCTGATTCTATAATAGGAAAGCCTAGATGAAGATGAGGTAATATTATGTCTATGATTCTTAATGAGACTGCACCTAATATAAATCCAACCGTGGGTGGTAACCAGGAGAGATTAGGAGTAGTTTTTTTTGATATTTCAATTGCTGGCGCAAGAAGAGACCAAAAGCTTGCTGCAATCATAACCCCACCAGCAAAACCCAACATGCTATCAAAAAACTTTTGACTTACTTCTTTTGTTAAAAATACAAGCATAGAGCCAATAGCAGTTAGGCCCCAGGTGAAACAACCAGCTAGAAGAGCTAATATGAGAGGGTGAAGTTTCTGAATACTCATTTCCATTTTTATTAATTTACATCAAAATTATTATTTCAACAATTAAAAAGTAAAATATGGGGTACCAGAAATTAATCTGATACCCCATATTTTCAACTTTACCTTTTGTCATCTTCTTTTTTCGTTTATTTTTAGTTTCTTATGACAGAGCCACCAATCAAAACACTCAAATTCACCAATTTTTGCCTTTTTAACTCTATCTTTTGCTGTTTTAACATCCTTTGGAGGAGGAACAATCACATGGTCTTTTACAATTTCATTGTTTGGCCAATTTGCGGGCATTGCAACCCCATATTTATCGGAAATCTGCATCGCCTCAAGAGCTCTTAAAATCTCATCTATATTCCTACCAAGTTCTTGGGGATAGTAAAGAATTATTCTTATTTTGCCTTTGTCATCTACAATGAAGACCGCCCTGACAGTATTCGTTCCTTTACCAGGATGAATAAGACCAAGAGTCTCAGCTACCGCACCTGTATCGGCAATAATTGGAAATTGAATCTCAATACCTAATTTCTCTTTTATCCATTCTTCCCATTTGATATGAGAAAAGACCTGATCAACGCTAAGTCCTATGAGTTCACAATTCAATGCTCTGAATTTTTCATATCTTTTCTGAAAAGCAACAAACTCAGTTGTGCATACTGGAGTAAAATCCGCCGGATGGCTGAAAAGGACAAACCATTTGCCATAGAAGGTCTTTGGTAATTTCATAACACCAAGGGTTGTCTGCACTTCTATCTCTGGGAAATTGTCTCCCAAAAGGGGCATTCTTTTTTCTGTTATTTTGTCCACAAATTCCTCCTTTTTAAAACTTGCTAAATTTATTGTTTGGTGCTCCATAAGTATCCTTACATTTCTTTATACATTTTTATATGAATTTTTCTGTTTTAAGTGATAGGAGTTATAGTTTTTTCTACGCTTTTTCCATTTTATAAAATTCTAAATTTTGTGTATTATTTGTGGCATCCGCCCTCTTCAAAAGAACGATTGCTCTCGCTTAAAGTTATTCTACCTTTATCTCTTGGGAGTTTTGCCAAAGTCCATGGATATTACAATAAGAGAATGCAATAATAGTTCCAGGCTTTTCTGTCTTAAATGTCAGGGTTACTTCTGGATGAGTGTAGACCGTGCTTGTATTTGGGCCATTTGTCGAGGCTCCATGAGATAGAAATTCAAATCTCCCAATATGATAAGGAAATTTTTCGGCTTCGGGGTGGAAGTATAAATCAATCCAAACAATATGATGTTCTGTTGTATTGGGATGAGGAATCTCTTTTCCAACACAAACTGTCACTTTAAAATTTTCTCCTTTTTTTGCCTTTAAAGGTGCTTCAATCACTGGTGTATGTTTTTCTTTTTTCCAATCCGCAGTTTGGAATATATTATTAAGGTTCATCATAAATCCTCCTTTTTATTAACTTTACCATTATTTATTCTTTTGTTTCTTTTTTAGTGGTCTCTAAACAATTTTTACAAATTCCTTTAAAATATCCATGCACCTCATCAATTTTATGACCCTCAATAGTTTTCTTTTTCTCGTTACCAAAAGGGCATTTGATTTTAATGTCGTAAATTTTATGACAATTATTACAATAGAAATGGTGATGGAGAGATAAGTTTGGATCGTAATGGGTGTCTATTCCTGTAATGGTTAAGGCTTGAAGGAGTTTTTTATTTAACATTGCATTCATCGTATTATATACTGTAGTCATTGAAATAATAGGTAGTTCGTTTTTAAGTTCATTGTAAATTGTTTCAACACTTGGATGTTCATAACGATATTTGTAAATAGTCTCGATTATTCTTATCCGCTGGTAGGTTGGTCTTAAACCTGCTTCTTTTAAAATATCTTTTATTTGTTTTAAACTTGAAATCATTTCAATCACATAATAATTATAATCAAATTTAAAATAATGTCAAGGGGTATTATGAGGAGATAGTGTAGGTGCTCTAAACTTTTGAGAAGAAATTTATTTTTATTCTTAATTTGTTTTTGTTCGAGCGGTGTTTTGCCAAATTGCCAAATTGGGGTCAGGTCTTGATTTTTGAACAACTCTGATTATTCGAGATGGTTTCCGATAGGTCTAAATGGATGGGGTGAGAGAGACTTTATCGCTACAGTCTATTCTAGAATAGGAGGTGAATTTTTATCTTTCTACAGCATAGGTAGAGTGTATTTTTGGTCTAACCCAGGTTTGCCATTTCTCCGAGAAAACAACTAACTGCTCTCTGAAAAATTTTATACCCATATATCTAGTATTTGCAAATGTTAAAAGCGAGTTTTCTTTGAAAGTAAAAAAGTTAAGCGAATACCTCTATAAATTCTATTTTTGTGTTTTCCAAAATATATAAAGTTAAAGGGTTTTTGTTTAATTTTGGATCCTCCGTTGTCTTCTCTTATGGCCTCTTACCTAACGGAGAGAGGTAACGGATAGGGCTGTGCTTAATTTAGGAAATACTAAATTACCAAAGAAAAATGAAAGTTATTAGGAGTTGGATAATTATATACTCTTTTTTAAATGTAGAAGAATGCTTTTCATTATTTAAAAAATATTTGAAATTCTAGCTCAATTGAGGCAAAAAGAACAAAAATTTAGAACCTGTAATTCTGAAAGGTCAAGGCCCTTGTTTCCGGTATGTTATAGAAATTTTTAGTAAATTTGGGTTAGATTTTTTTATTTCAAGAATATCACCTTCTCAGAAAGGGATTCTCTTCTTTCTCCGCTGAGTCGGCAGAAATATATACCACTTGCAACCTTATTCCCACTTTCATCTGTCCCGTCCCAGGTCTTAGGATAACTGCCCTCCGAAAGATATTCATTAAGTAGAACTTTGATTTCTCTACCAACTAAATCGTATATCGCAAGTTTAACTTTTCCTCCCCCTCCTACAGTAAAATTAATAGTAGTGGTTTCATTAAAAGGATTCGGGTGAGGAGGGGACAACAGAAAATATAAACCGATAGGCGGAGAAGGTGGCCAGTTATCAGGAGGGTTTGGGTTGGTAAAATTGTCGGCATTTGGGTCTTCGGATGCATTGTAAAGAAACGCATACATAAGTGCGTTCCATAAGGTTTTATCTGTTCCAACCTCATCGCAAGAAAAGAACGACCATCCATCTGCCCAACGCTTATAATAAGGTAAACTCTCCCAACTTGGGTATAGCTTGGTTGCAACCCTTTGACTACTTGGGTTTGAACTATATCCCCATGCAGTACCAAAAATCAGAAGGCCTGGAACATTACCTTTCGGTTTCCCGACGTGATCAGATGTTACCCCGTCTGAAAGTCCGTTCTTTGTGTAGTAAGAATCATCATGAGTGGGACAAACAGGTTGAACAAAACCTAATCCTGTTACAAACGACATACCAAGTGGATTTAATCCGATGGCGTAATCTGCAAACTGACTTATGATATCAAAGTATTGTTGTTTCTTCTCAGCATCGTTTGTTAAAAGGTAAGCGAATACATAAATATCTGCGTAGATACCCTGACAGGTTGCTGCTCCCCATCCAATAGATTGCATACATCCGCTTGGATAGGATTCATTTTCAGGGAAAAATTTCATATATCCACCACGATCCACAGCTTTAAAAATTATATTTTTAAGTCCTTGAGCAGTTGTCTCGTCAATCGGGTATTTCTGGGGGAGAAGATAACTGATAAAATGTGAAGTCCCTGCATGGGTATATGGATTACCACCTCCCCAACACTCAGGATATTTTGCTGCAAGTGTATCCGGATTAATAAAACAATGGTCCGCAGCAACCTTAAAGATGTTATGATACTTCTCTTCACCTGTTAAAAGATACATTTGAAGAGCCGCATAGGTGAAACCATAACGATGACTAGTTACAGCATTAATATCAAGTTTGCGCTCTAAATATTGCCAAGCCAGTTCCGCTCTTGTTCTTAAATCTGCAGCCTTCTCAGGTAACCACCCTCCTTCTGTTAGGAGTCTTGAAATCTGCGCAAACAAACCGCAGGATTTTGATGTTACGTCTATTGTTACTTCCCATGTACCGTAAATAAGCCCCAGGACAGTTTCTTCTGTAGCTGCACTAGCCCAACCGTAACCTGTATATCCGTCCATTTCAGTTCCGCTTCTTACTCCACCATAGTCTGGGTCAGTTGGGTCAGTTACCTGAAGATATTCCCAAACAAGAGCTCCCCACATTGCTTCATCGAATATATCGGGAATACCATTACCTGACTCCGGAATATTGTACTGTCCATCAATAAAATGGTTCTTGAAAGCCTCGTAATAACCAAGCATAAAAATAGGCATATCTACATGAAGAGGACGACGGTCATAATCTCCAGCATCGTGGTAACCTCCTCTAATTTCGAATATTGGCTTATCATAATCGAAAATTGGTATCTTATCGTTTCCTTCAAGTGGATATCTAATATCTTCCGCATGTGTATGACAAATTGCTCTTGTGTATTCGGTAAATGGTTGTTCAAGAGCAATTCCGCATCTTTGGTGATACATACCTCTCATATATGTATATGCAATAAATCTTGTGTAATCCGTCCCTACTCCAAATGGCCAGGACCTACCAAAACCGGGAATTGATACATAGTAAGGACCTCCTTCCGGAATCCCTCTCAAATCTAACCTGTAAACAAATTCTCCACAAGTAGCAGGATATCTAATGATTGCAGTATCAGCCTTAATGAAAACAGCAGTCCCGGACTTTACAATAGCTCCATCTGACTCTCTTATTACCTCATAAGTTGGCAAAGTCTCAAACTCCCGTGAACCACCGTCCCCAAGAAACACTCCCAATACCGCATAACGAACACGGCTGTCCTTGTGATAACCAACCTGATTTACCTTAATTGCCTCGCACAATGTTGTTCGATCATTGTAAATTAGAGTTGTATCTCCATAAGGTGTTGAGATTGAATAAAGATGATTATTCTCGAAAGCCTTACCAATATCCAGATATATACGGTGACGAACCGTTACCCAGTAATCGCGTTGGGGGTCCCCCCAATCGTAAGGAAGCTCATCGTAGGGAACCGAATAAAGGTAAACCGCAACAGGATTCTGTCCATCAACTTTATAAGAAGATGTAGATTTATCAATAGGATTAACATAATCACTGCCGTGTGGACCTGTTTGGACAATAACAGCAATCACTCCGGGCGCAGCAGTTCGAACTTCGACAATGGTTGGTTCTTGAGGTGGAGGTGGGATTGCATAAGAAAGTAAAGACCTTAACAATGTAAACATTGTGACCAAAATAAACAATAAATTTTTAAAAGATTTCATAACTCCCCCTTTTATAAGACTCATTTTTTGTACTTATAAACTCTTTTCTGTCTTTTATAAAATAAGTACACCTCTAGACTTTTCCTGCTTTTTGAGTCTGGCTATATACGCCTAAAACTTTGACGTTTTTCTAGACTCGTTTTTTATTTTCTCCCCGAGAAAATCCTGAATATATGTGTAATATTAGGAGAGTTATTAATATTTGTCAATACCTAGGCAAGTTACGAGTCAGGAGTTTAAAAATAATTGGCAGTAATATTAAACACAAAGCCAGTAGAAAATAATGTTTTACTTATTTTGACTCTAGACTTAAGGCCGATGGTTCGTATCTTAGATGGCAATGCAATGAAGAATGAACAAATCTATTTTTTTTTTTAATATTTTAGTGGCAGGACTTTCAGAAAATTTATCTCGGCTTCGTCAAGAGCATCTATACCCCAGGAAGCCGCTTTCTTCGCATAGCTATTGAAGTCTTTCTATATCTCTTAGTAACCCACAAAATCATAATTGCCGGCAAGAATAACATCGGAAATTTCTCTGGTAATATTTATGCACTCCCCATGGTCAGATCCATAACCAACAATGTCTTCAAGACTTATCTATCTTTTCTTCATAATTTTCAAGATACAGAACCATGGCAAAAAGAGATTCTAGATTTCCGTGAATGCCCGAAATTAAAGCGAACATCATAGCAGTTTTTGTCTCTCGCAACGGGTTCAAGAATACCGTTTACAAAATATTACCGATTTCTCCGTGGAGAATGTGATATTTATCCTTGTAGAATAAAGAGCTTGTATTCTCTCAAGGGTTATTAAAACCACTTCCTAAAAATTTGGGGCAAGGTCTCTTTTTGAATTTTTGAGCGGAATTTTGTTTTTATTTAATTCCAGAACAAATATAAGAGCAAGCACCTTTATTTCAAAAAGTCCAATTCTGTAATAGAGAAATTTATCTTTTTCGGTTTTACTAATTTTGCGTTTTCTCTTAAGAGTTTTTATATTGACCTGTTTGTTTTTTGTTATAATTATAATAGAAATTGGGTGGAGTAAATCCCTTAAAAAGAAGCGTTAATTAAATTCAAAATTCAAGACCTGACCCCAAATAGGCATAGAGGAGACTATCAGCAGAAGGGAAAAAACAGGGATTTCTTCCTTCTACTATTTTGGCAATTATTTCCTCACTTTCTCTTGAAATTATGCAGAGGGTATCATTTAATACTACGGCAATTTTCTTGAGGTCATTCGAAACATCCAGTGAACCCCATGTGCCTTGAGGTGGCTCTCTAAACAAATAAATTTCCTCTTCAAAATTGGTCTGAATGTTTATTCCTACTATTGCCCTCCTTTGAGGGGGATTTGACCCTTCGTAATAACCACCCAAAAAATTGAAAGTTTGACAAGATAAATCTGTTTCTTTAGAAGTATAAATGAAATTCTCTTTGGAGCCACATACATTGGAATAGGTGACCTGATAGACAGTTCGAGAACACGACAAAAGAAGCAGAGATAAAAGAATGTTACTTATTTTCTGCATAATTTTAATCCTATCTCCATTATGTTACCTTTTACCACCTTTTTATCTCCTCCAAAATAATAAGAAAGTGAAATACCTGTCCCCCAATCTCTTAAGAAAAATTCATAAATTCCTTTAATTTCTATGCCACCAATTGAAAAGCCAACTATATTCCCTGTAGTCAACAGGTCTTTTTTTGCTAATGAAATACCCCATAAGTAATTTTCTTCTCTTTCTCTTATTCCTAATTCCGCGAAAAACGAATATCTAACCCATATACCTTGTTCGGGATTGTAGATATTATAACTAAATATGTAAGGCTTAAGTCCTGTTTCGAAAGAGGAATTAAGATTAATCCCTGACAAAAGAGGAAATTCATCACCCAATATTAAAGAACCTACCACATAAATTTTATCTGAAAGTCCAGAACGTAACATTTTAAGTCCAAGAGAAACGAAATTAATACGCCGGTTGTTGTTATCTTGAGAAAAGAATAAAAATTCACTGCCTGCCTGCATAAAATTTACTGTTTCGTCACTGCTGGACAAACCGCCATACGCTCCAGAGAATCGTAGCAAAAAGTTATTTGTATAAACACCAAAAAAGAAAGGATAAAAATTGTCCTTAATTATATAATTTCCTTTGAAAGCGAAAGAGCAACTTTTCTCTAATCCTCCAATAATATTAAAAGACTTACACCCAAAAGAAATGTATAATCTCTCCGGTATGAAAACATAATAATTATAAGATAAATCTTTTTGCGGATCTTTGTAGTCTAATGATTGAATGTTCCATTTCTGGTATACACCCTGTAGGAGAAATTTAGAGGTTATATCTCCAGGTTCCGGATTTTCAAGAGGTATACCACCTATAGGCGGAAAGTATACAAATATAACAAAAACGAATAGATTTATCATAATATTAAATAAGAATAACCTGAAATTTGAACTATCGTTAGCCCCAAATAGCTGATTCTTTTAACCAACAATCTCTTCGATGAATCATTAAATCTCATAGATTTTTATTTTCCCTTTTTCGTACTTTTTTAATTTTACAAAAATTCAATTATGTTGTCAAGAGGCACACTTTCAGGAATCTAACGATTTTAAAATTGCAATCCCTTAAAATATTTCATTATGTTTTTAAACAAAAATCGTAAATTTCGGATACTAACCCACTTGACAAAAACGGATAATATATTAATATATTACAATATTTTAATATATTTAAATTAAAAGGAGAAAAAGATGGAGAAATTTTTGAAAATTTTTAATGCTCTTTCGGACGAGACGAGGTTGAGGATTTTTCTTTTGCTTACCCGGAGCGAGCTTTGTGTTTGTGAATTGATGAATATTCTCAATATGAAACAACCGAGAATTTCACATTGTTTGAGAATCTTAAAGGAGGCGGGGTTGATTGAGAATAAAAGAGAAGGCCAACGGATTATTTATTCTGCAAATCCGGGGATATGCAAAAGTAAATTGATTGATGAATTGAAAAAAGAGGTGGTTCTTTCTCCGGAAGATTTGAAAAATCTGAAAAGATGCAGAAAAAAAGAAATCAGGAAGAAGGAGTAAAACAATGTTTTTGGAAATAATAAAATCTGGATTTTTAGCGTTAAAGGACTATGCTGCCACACATATTCTGACCTGTCTTGTTCCGGCATTTCTTCTTGCAGGGGCAATTGTAACATTCATTAATCGCAATGCTATTTTAGAGCATCTTGGCGAAGAAACAAGGAAGAGCAGGTCTTTTCCTCTTGCGAGTATTTCGAGTTTCTTTCTTGCAGCTTGCTCCTGCACTGTTATCCCTGTTGCGAGTGGTCTTTACTACGGAGGTGCAGGAATTGGAGTTGCCTTTATTGTTCTCTGGGTTGCACCTGCCGCTAATATCCTTGCTCTGACCTACACTGGAAACATCCTCGGCGGAGGAATGGTTATTTCAAGAATTGTAGCTGCTCTTTTTATGGCTTTTATTGTCGGCTGGGTGATGAGTTTTGTCTTTCGAGGAGAAAGAAAAGAATCTATAACCACTACGGAAGAAACACAAAAAAAGACAATCATCGAGCGGAAAGGGCTGGTTTTGCTCCTTCTTATCCTTCTCTCCCTCCTTTTACCCAACTATCTCGTAAGAGGAGGAGCATATATTTATAAAGTTCTGGTCTGGTTAATTTCTTCTCTGGTTATGTTAATCTATGCCATTAAGGTTTTCTCGAAAGAAAAAC
>JBDRZZ010000012.1 GCA_039804165.1 candidate division WOR-3 bacterium | reverse complement strand
AAACTCAGGATTGTTAGGATTAACTGTTATATCAGTAAAGTCCCACTGAATACTAGAATTGTCTAATGTAACAGCAACGATGGATGGCAAAATAAACTCAAAGGTGGCATCCTCAGAAGCAGAACCAATCCCCCACGCCCCAAACACAAAAACAGGCAAAACTAAACCTAAAACATATAAAAGGTTACGCATGTTAAACCTCCTTTTAATTAAGTTAAACAATCCTGAACCACCTACTAACACCCGCTAAATTTTCAAAGAACCATTTATCAAATATACAATTTCTGTTCCAAAAATTAAGATATTGAATCCCAAATAGATAAAATTTTAAACAAATTGCATTTTGCAAGCTCTCTTTTGCAGAATACAAAATTTTTTCATTCGTAAAATTTTTATTACTTATTTTAAAGAAAATATTTCTAAGCGGTTTAAATTCTGTTTTAGAAATTTTTTGGAATTTCTTTAACATTAGACGATTCCTTTGTTTTTAAATTATATTAGATTTGATTAGTTTTGTCAATATTTTAGTTAGGGGGAGCTTAAAATAAAGAAATATATAAAATTACAAAGATTCCCAAGAAAACAAAGAAGAAAGAAGTAGCCAATTTTACAAATTTAACCTTTTTACTCCAAAATTTATTTAAGGCTTCTGATTTCATTCCTCTATATACACTAAGGAAAACAACAACAAGAGGAACAATAAAAGCAACGTTGTAAAATATAAGGTATATCAACGCTCTAACCCTCAATTGGGGAATTCCGGTTACAAAAGCAATGGTGGGCAAATAAATCTGTCCTGTGCAAATGAACTCGCTTAAGGAAACAAAAAAGCCACTAATAACCGAAGCTATAAAAATATTTCTTTTCCCCATTTTTTCTCTAATTACAAAGTGAATCCTTTTTTTAACCCCTCTTGGCAACTGAAGCTTTACTTCACTTATTTCCCCTTTCTTAAGTTTTATGTAATCATAGAAAGAAAGAACGCCAAAGAATATTGCTAAAAGCGCGACACAACTCAAAATTATCTTCCCAATAACATTTGTTAATTTTAGGAGAGTAATAAACTTAATTAAACCAACTCCTATTAAGAAATAAACAATAAAAACCATCGAGCTATAAGTTATCCCTGCAAGAAGGGTTTCCTCTGCTTTTTTACCTAAAGTTGACAAAAAAGCTATTAGAAATATTATCGTTGCAAAAGCACAAGGATTAATACCATCAATAAGCCCCGCCAAAATTATTGTAAAGATCCCTATATTTTTAAATCTTTTTTGAATATTTTCTTCTGCTTTATCTTTTAATTTAAGAACCTCTTCCCAAGGAAGAGTAGTTTCTTTTCCCTTGTATTTTTCTAAAATCTCTTTTAAGCTCATTTTTTTTAAATCCTCTTGAGTAAAATAATCATTCCCAATAAAAAGCATCGGGACTGTTAATCTTTTCGAGGAAGGGACTTTATAAAACTCACAAAAAGCCTCATTCAACTTTTGAGATTCCCTATCGCTCGTTTCATATTCTTTTATATTCAAGTTTGGATAAAGTTTTTGTAAAAAAGGAATTTCATAATTTATCCTTGCACAGACTTTACATTTACTATCATAAAAATAAACAGCTTCTATCTTTCCACAAGAAACTGAACCTTCTTTCCTTATATCTGGAAAACCACAACCCGAATCTTTATACTCTATTATTTTTTCCTCAAGACTTTTTTCTATCTCCTCTAGCCCCCCTAAGATGTACTTTCCTATAACCACAACAGGAATTTCATTATTCTTATCCCCATATTTTTCCTCTATAGAGACAAGATATTCATAGTTAGAAGGATCTCCAATTTCAAAGAACTTAATTTTTAAGTTGTATTTCTTTATGAGTGGAGGCAATATTCTATCTTTCACAAAAGAGCAATGTTCACACTCATGTGAATAGAAAAAATATAAGCCTATGCTATTTTGTATTTTGGCAAGCTCTTTTTCATCTAAATCCGCGAATAATAAAAAAGAAATAAATAAAATATACCTGGCCATTGAAAACAAAATAATTTTCCCTCTTTCTTTGTCAAGAGGATAAAAAGAAACTTTTATTCCCAGCTTATCTCAAACTCACTAAAAGAATCACCTAAAACCAAAGATTTAATTATTTTAATCTGGACGTTTTTGCCTCTCCAAATTTCAATCGCTCTTTCTATCCATCCTAATATCCGATTCTCCACAATTTCATCCATTTCCGGAAATTCTTTTATTCTTACCAATATCTTTTTTTCGCCTTTTTCTTCTGCCTCTACTACACAGGGACGATAATAAGTTGAGAATATCTGAGACGCTCGTTTCACCAAAGCCTGAGGGGTATTAGTTCTTAAAAAACTACTGTAAAACCTCTTTAGCCCATATTCCGCACTGAATCTTCCAACTTCCCGAGCTCCTTTTAAATCTTTATTATAAAACAATTCACACATCTTCCTCGTAGGTTCAACAAAGAATTCTTTGAGTGAATACCAGGAACTAACAAGAATCCTTTTACTGTAAACTTCTTTTGCTTCCTTTGGAAGAGAGTTAAGCCAGAGGTTAAGATTTTTCATTCCAAAATTGGTTTTTATAAATTCATATAAAACTATTATCCCACTCCCCTTTACTTCCATTTCCTTCCTTTCATTTATATTATATATATAAAAAAGAAGTTGTCAATATAAGTTTTTAGAGGCATTTGGGATTGACAAAATGGAATTATTTATCTATATTAAGGAGCTAAAAATAAAGGAGGAAAAATGGGAACAAAAGGAAGAGAAATTGTAAAAGTTGATATAAAAAAACTTATTGATTTGCTCAATAAGGCCCTCGCAGATGAATGGCTTGCTTATTATCAATATTGGATAGGATCAAAAGTTGTTACAGGTCCAATGAGAGGCGCTGTTGTAACCGAATTAGTTGAACACGCAGAAGACGAATTAAAACACGCGGATATGCTTGTTGAAAGAATTATTCAACTTGGAGGAACCCCAATTCTAAAACCAGAAGATTGGTATAAAATGACAAATTGTGGATATGATGCACCCACAGATCCAAAGGTAGGTAAAATTGTAGAACAAAATATAAAAGGAGAACAGTGCGCAATAGAAGCATATCAAAGTCTCTTGAATTTCTTAGGAGATAAAGATCCAGTTACAACTAACATTATAGAATCTATCTTAAAAGACGAAGTTGAACATGAAGAAGACCTTGAAGCGATAAAAGAAGATCTTAAACAAATCAAATAAAAATTATCTTTCCCCAATAAGGGCAGGTCCTCTGCCCTTATTGTTTTTAAAAAATCAATCTTCAAGAACTATCCAATCAGTTTTCACCTTACTCCATTCGGAAATCGTATGACCAATTTCAATAAAAAATTTTTTTATTTGAGCTTCTTTATATCCTAAAATATCCTCCAAAATTGGTGTTAAAATACTCAAAGCACTATCTGAAAGAACGGTTCTTTTAGAAATATGTCCTAAATATGGAGAAGAGGATACAGCTATAGGATAACCTCCATAAGCATTCACATGTAACATAACGTGCAAATCAGAAGAACCATCTCCCACATAAATTATCCTATCTCTCGGAATTTTATTAATCTCTCTTAAGTAGTCTACAATCGCAACTTTTCCGTGACCTGCTCCGGTTCTCTCTATTTCTATAACTTTTCCTTCGGCATCATACACAAAAGTAGTCCCAAAGATGTGTTCAGGGGGAAGAATTTCTCTTAAAGCAGTTATTATGATTTCAGCCGGACAAGCAGAAACAACATAACAGATAAATCTATTATCATCAATTCCGTTATTTAAAATCTCCATTAACTCAGCTACATTCTTTTTAAGTCTTACTTCTCTCCCAACTTCTTCAAAGAGATTTTTTGTAACTTTCCCTTTGTAATCAGGATCTGTTGTAATAAGCTGAGCAAGTTCTCCACCTAATTGGACAATATTTCTTTCCCTCATCTCTATGAGTTTTTTCTCAAATTTCTCTTCGTCAATCCCAATCTTTTCACTTAAAATGACCCCAGAGTCATCAAAACTTAAGGTCTTATCAAAATCACAAACGAACAAATACCTCTTCTGTTTTCTCTTTAGTTTATGAGTTCTTAATTTATCCATTCCTTTAAAAATAATTCCCGGAGAAAAAAACGCAAGTTCTTACAAATTTTAAGAAAGTTTTTTCTTAAAAGTTCTTATACTCAAAAACAAAAATGAAAAACCAAATAGAAATAGAATAATGACCTCTTTCAACAAAATTCTTAAACCAGCTCCTTTTAGAAAGATACTCCTAAGTATCGTTAAGTAATACCTAACAGGAATTAAGTAAGTCAATTTCTGCATTAACAATGGCATATTATCTATAGGGAACATAAATCCACTCAATATAAGGTTTGGGAGCATTATCATAAAGGTTGTCATAATAGCCTGTTGCTGAGTCTTAGAAGTTATAGATACAAGAATCCCTATGGAAAGCATAGTAAGGATAAAAGGAAATGTGGCAAAGATTAAAAAGCTAACGCTTCCCTTAAAAGGCACTTTAAAAATAAATACTCCTACCGAAACCACAAGAAAAAGATCTAAAAAACCTATGATCATAAAAGGTAAGAGTTTTCCAAGAATTACCTCCCCAGAAGAAACAGGTGTTACAAAGATATGCTCAATGGTTCCTCTTTCTTTCTCTTTAACAAGAATCCCTGAAGAGAGCACCATTGTAATTATCATTAAAACAAGTGCAGTGACCCCTGGGACCATAAAATTAACTGTCTTTAGATTTGGATTAAAAAGCACTTTTCCTTGTGGAACAATTAATCCCAGAGAAAAGAGCTCCTTTTTTCCAAAAACTTTTTCAAAATATCCTTCAATTAGGGCAGCAGTGTTACTATCAGAACCATCAATCACAATATTTATTTCCCCCTTTCTCAATATAACTCCTGCTTTTGTTCTTCCACATAAAATTGATTTTTCAAATTCTTTTATAGAAGAAACATTTTCTTTTATTATAAAATAACCACTTGATATAAGAGAAAGTATAGCTTCTTCAGAGCTCCTATCATTTCCTTCTTTTAAAAGAACAATAGGAACTTCTTTTATATCAAGACTCACTGCATATCCAAAGAGAAAAAGTTGAATTATTGGAGCAAGAATTACAATCGGGAATAGGCTTTTATCTCTTTTTATTTGACAAAATTCTTTTTTTACCACGGCGAAGAGACGTCTCTTCTTCAATTTACTTTTCTCCTTACTCCTCTTATTGTAAATATAAAATAAAAAATCCCAAGAGAAAAAAGAGCTATAGATTCATTTGGAAAGAAATTAATCCCTTTAAGGAAAATACCTCTTACAATTTTTAAAAAATGGGTTGCCGGAATAAAAAAGGTTATTGGTTGTAGCCACTTTGGCATATTTTCTATTGGAAAAATAAACCCTGAAAGAATAATTGAGGGAAGCATCGTGTAGAGATAAGATGCAAGAAGTGCTGTTAGTTCAGTCTTTGCATAAGATGAAATCATTGCCCCAATAGAAAGAGTGGGAAACAGAAAAATAAGAGAATAAAAAGCAAGAGCTAAAAGACTTCCTCTAAAAGGAATCCTAAATATAACAAAAGAAAATCCTGTAACAATAAACACATTAATAAAAGCAATAAATCCATAAGGTATTATCTTCCCAAATATTATAGTATTAGATTTTAAAGGAGTTGAACTTAACATCTCGAAGCTTCCTCTTTCTTTCTCTCCAACAATAGACCGAGTCATAATTACAACGCTTAATAATGTCATAAGAACAACCATAAGACCAGGAATAATAAAATTCCTGCTCTTAAGCTCGGGATTATAAAGAAAACGAATATTTATTTCTGATTTCATAAAAAACCGTTGTATTGTATCCTGGATTTTTTTACCCAAATTCCCATCACTACTATCTATTAAAACTTGGACTTCTCCAAAACCTTTCGAAATTCTATCTTTAGAAAAATTAGGAGGGAAAATAAATCCACATTTAATTCTTCCTCCTTTTAAGGCTTCATATAACTTCTCCGGAGAATCAAAGTTAATAATTTTAAAATAAAGAGATGCAGAAAGCGAAAAAATAAGATCACAAATGAAAGGTGATCTATCAAAACACACAACCCCTGTAGGAATCCCCTTAAGATCAAAGGAAATCGCATACCCATATAAAATTATCATAGATAAAGGTAGAACAAAAACAATTATCATTGACCGCTTATCTCTTTTTAAATGAATCATTTCTTTCCAAATTATCATCCAAATCTTACGCATTTTTCACAAGCCTTACAAATGTCTCTTCAAGGGATTCTTTTCCTCCTCTTGTAAGTTCCTTAGGCGTCCCATAAGCAACCAGTTTACCAAGATGCATAAAGCCAAGAGAATCACACTTATAAGCTTCGTCTAAAAGATGGGTTGAAACTATCAAGGTTTTTCCCTTATCCGCAAGTTTTCTCAATGTATCCCAAAACTCTTTTCGGGTAATAGGATCAACTCCCACTGTTGGCTCATCAAGGATAAGAAGCTCAGGATTATGAACAAGAGCACACACAAGAGCTAATCTTTGCTTTAACCCCTCTGAAAGATAATAAGAAATTGTGTTCTCTCTTCCTTTAAGTCCAGCAAGCTCTATCATCTCCTCTATTATCTCCTTGGCTTTTTCTCCAAAAATATCATATATGTTGGCATAAAAATAAAGATTTTCGTACACCGTAAGATCTTGATAAAGACTAAATCGTTGGGAAACGTATCCAATACGTGGCTTCAAGAGTTCTGTTTCTTTCAAAATATCAAAACCACAAACTTTAGCTGTTCCAGAAGAAGGCTCAAGAATCCCACAAAGCATCCTAATTGTAGTTGTTTTCCCTGCACCATTTGGACCAAGAAAACCGAAAATTTCTCCTCTTCTAACAGAAAAATTAAGCTTATCTACGGCTTTTATTTTCCCAAAATTTCTTGAAAGATCAAATGTTTGAACAACAAAATCAATAGAAGAAAGCATCTCCGTATATTCCGCTTTTTATTTTTCCTTCTGGATTTTCTACAGTGATTTTCACTCGATAAACAAGCAAAGTCCTATCTTCCTTTGTTTGAATATTTTTTGGTGTGAATTCAGCTTTTTCTGAAATAAAAGAAACTTTCCCCTTAAAAATATCCTCTGGGAATGCATCCACTTTAATTTTAACTTCATCTCCAATAGAAACTTTGGGTAAGTCCTCTTCAGTAACATATATATTGAGATAAATCAAAGAAGGATCCTGCACTTCAAAAATAGGAGTTCCAGGAATTACTACTTCTCCAACCTTCAAATATTTTGAGCTAATATATCCATCTACTGGAGAAATTATAAAAAATTTTTTCAAATTTTCTTTTTGCGCCTCTAGAGAAGCAATTGTCCCTTTAAGTTCAGTAGCTACAAGATCCCTACTCCTTTTAACCCTCTCAAATTCTATTTCTGAAATTGCAGAATTTCTAAAAAGCTTTTCCGCCTTTCTTAAATCTTCGTTTAAGTTCTCAAGTTGAATTTTAAGACCCTTAACTTTATATTCCATAGATTCTATGATAAACTTTATTTCTCTATTATCTATTAGAGCGATTGTATCTCCCTTTTCTACTTTATCTCCTTCTTCAAAATAAATAGACAAAATTTTCCCTCCAACTTCTGATCTCAACAAATAATTCTCAGCAGTAAAAACCCCTGAGTAAATTTTGGTTTTATTGTTTTCGCAAAAGAGAATTAAGAAAAAGAAAATCAATAACTTCTTCATTTTATTTAAAGCCAGATTCCAAAAACTCAATCTAAATAAAAAATGCTTCCAGAATAAAAAACTTTCTCGGTTTCCTCACTTTTTATCCTTATTCCCCCATCCTTCTGAACCTTCACAACTATCCCTACAAAAGTCTCCTGCCCATCTTTGATTTTCACCATTCTTCCAATATCTTCACTAAGATCCACATATCTTTTATAAACCTCTTCAAAATTATTTCTAAATTTTGCTATACTTATTACTATATTCTTCGCAATCTCTTTTGTATCAAGATCTCTATGCAACAATTCCTTCATTGTTATCACAACATCTTTAAGAGGAATGGGAAAATCCGAACTGCTTAGATTAATATTTAGGCCAATCCCTATTATGAATTTATCTTTTATTTTTTCTGTAAGAATTCCCCCCAATTTTCTACCCTTCAAAATAATATCATTAGGCCATTTCACTTTTGGATTTACCCCTAACTTACTCAAAATTTCACAAACACTAACAGCACAAAGTTGAGAAAGAGCCCCAATTCCTCCATTAAAATTAGTAAGAATCACAGAAAACCACAATCCCCCTTTTGGAGAAAACCAACTCTTTCCATTTCTCCCTTTCCCTTGAGTTTGCACCTCTGCAATTACACTATCCAAATCTTCCAATTTAGAAAGATTCCTTTTCGCCCACTCATTTGTAGAATCAACTTCTTCCAATTTTATAATTCTTGGCATATTATATTATATTAATTACTCCCTCTTTTGCAACCTTAAATAACAAAAATTAAAACTAAGCCTTATCCTTAATAAAAATTAGCTATCGACTCCTCCAAAATTTTACCCTTGACAAAGAAGTTCTTGTAATATATAAATAAGATAAAAGAGTAATATTTAATAAGGATAAGGAGGAAAAATTAAAAAGGATGATTTTTCTATTATTTTAAAAAAGAATTTAAAGGGCCTAATAAAATTTAGCGTTTATAACCTCAATATCTTAAAGAAATTCATCAAACATTCTATCCAAACCTTACTTCTTTGTTTTTCTATTCCCCCATTTATAAATCTTAAAAAGGAGGGCCAAATGAAGAGAAGTGTTTTTATTTCTAGATGGGTTGGAGTTGTAGGACTTGTCTTTTTGTTCTTATTTCTTTCCCCACAAGCACAAGCAGGAATTACGGGAAAGATTATTGGGGTTGTAATAGATGCGGAAAAAGGCGTTCCTCTAATAGGAGCTCATGTAATAATTGAAGGAACTAGTATGGGTGCTGCGAGTGACGAAAATGGTTTTTTCTTCATTATGAATGTTCCACCTGGCATTTACAGTATTCAAGCACGTATGATGGGCTACGAAAGTGTGACAAAAACAAGGATTGAAGTAACTGCAGACCATACAACTCAAATCAAATTTGAACTTAAACCTACCGTTCTTCCCTCAGAGGGGATCACCGTAAGAGCCGAAGCAGAAGTGATAAAAATGGACATTTCTTCTAGCACGATCAGTGCAAAAAGAGAAGAAATAGAAGCGGTTCCATTGGTAACAGATATAAGCGAGTATATAAATCTGCAATCTGGAGTAGAGAACTGGAAAGTTAGGGGAGGAGGAATGGACCAAACTGCATTCATGGTAGATGGTCTTATGCTTGTGGATAACCGCTCTAATTCTATGCTGATGACTCCCAATATTTCTACTATTAAAGAACTAAATATTTTAAAAGGGGGATTCAATGCTGAATACGGGAATGTCCGTTCGGGGGTTATTAATATTGTAACTAAAGAGCCTTCTTTTGAAAAATATGAAGGAACCTTCAATTTTAGATATGCCCCACCACAAATGAAACATAGAGGACCTTCTGTATTCAATCCTAAAAACGTTTTACTTAGACCTTATCTGGATACCACCACTCTTCCTAAAAGTGGGAAAAACGTCGCATTCCATGGATATAAAGCTTGGCTTGAGGAATATGGACAAAAAGCTGGGCAAGATACGATTTACAAATATCTTAGGAGCAAATGGGAAGGATGGAATACTTATGGACCTGCACATGGCATGACTCCACAACAGGCTTATGAAGAATTTATGTGGACTCATTGTGTAGAAGGAACCTCAGATTTAATCCCAGAGGATTATCATGGGCATCCGAGAGATAGAACTTACGGAGACGAACCTGACTGGAATGTAGATGGCTCCTTTGGAGGACCTTTGCCAATTATAGGGAAACATTTAGGCAATCTTACTTTTCTTGCTTCTTACCGAACTGATTACCAACAATTTGGACTTCCTGTGAATCAAGGCCAAGAATTTTATCATGAGTGGAACGCTAGTTTAAAAATTACATCTTTTTTAACTAAAAATATGAAACTTTCATTAGAAGGAATGAAAGAAGTAATTTATACTTTAGGTGCTTATGCAACTGGAGAAAAAGCAGGAGGAAGCGTTGGGATTTTAGGAGGCGGTTCTTATGGTAAAGGAGATCCTGGGGGCTTTTTTATGAGCGGTAAAGATGTGTTCAATAAAGAAAGTTCAGAATATGTAGATGGAGAATGGGGACTTAGCACTATTTATTACCCCTGTGCCTTTTCTCCTGCTGTTATTGATAAAGATATGCAAGGAATTTCTATCGACCATTCTCTAAACCAAAGCACTTTTTATACCTTGAGATTCACTCGAATTATTTCCGAAAACAAGTGTAATGGCGTTTTTGGTGTAGACACAAATCAAAGTTGGTTTGAAAGGCTTATGGATCCTGGAGTAGAACCTCTTCCTAAAAGAGATACTCTTACTAAATACACTCTTCCAAGTGGGGTCGAAGTAACAGAATCTCCTTTTGGTTACACTTATAAAGAACTAAAATCAGCTGACAACGCAGTTATGGGTGGAAATGGAGCTTGTGCAATTGACCTTTCTAACGTTGTAACTTATAATTTAAAGTTTGATATTACAAGTCAATTAAACAAATATAATGAAATAAAAGCCGGTTTTGTTTTTAACTATGATGATATGTATACTTATGCAGAAAAGAACTTTCCTGGATATGGAGGTGGCGAACGTTGGGTTATTGAGTGGGATCATCAACCAATAAGAGGAGGAGCTTACATTCAAGACAAGCTTGAATTTGAAGGATTCATTGCAAATATTGGTCTTAGAATGGATTACAATAATCCTAATTGCAAGTGGCCATTTAAGGAACGCTTCCCACAAATCTTTACAGCTCAACTTAAAGATACATTAAGATCAAGCAATCCTCCTCCTGAAGTAATGACACCAGTCCAGGCTCAAATGCAATGGAGTCCAAGAATTGGAATCTCACATCCAATTTCAGAGAATGCGAAATTGTATTTTAACTATGGTCATTTCTATTCAATGGCTTCTTCCAAAGATATGTATTTAATGCATTTTGGGAAACCAGGAGATCCTATGGCGGCGTTGGGGAATCCTTCTGCTAGTATGCCGAGAACCATTGCTTACGAATTAGGCGCCGATTTTAATATAATTGGAATGTTCTGGGCTCACCTTGCAGGGTATTACAAAGATGTAGATAGACAGACTGCTTGGGTTAGATACGAAAGTTACTATGGAGATATAAATTATGCAACTGTAGAGAACACAAATTATGAGGATATTAGAGGCTTTGAGTTCAGATTTGAGAAACGTTTTGGAAATATAAAAGGTTGGATAAATTACGACTATATGGTAAAAACTTGGGGAACTGTTGGAAGAGAAGTTTATTATGAAGACCCAATAAAAAATCAAAAGGAAGGCCTTCGAGATCCAATAGAAGCTGTTTCTAGACCTCAGCCAAGAATGAATGCTTTCATCCAATTTTCTTCTCCTAAGGAATGGGGGATTATCTTTGGAAGCTTTGATCTTTCTTTCCTTTATGAATGGAAAGCTGGTTTTTGGGAAACATGGGATCCTTTAAGAACCGGATTACCAAGATTCCAATATAATCTACAATGGCAACCCTGGAGAACATTAAATGCCAAACTTGCTAAGAGTATTTCTTTTGCGAGTTTAAATATAAGTATATTTGCAGAAGTGGAGAATCTCCTCGATTGGAGATACCTAGATCCTAACGGTTTCAAAGGGGGAAAAGATGATAAAGGAGACTACTTAAGATCTCTAAAATTAAAGATTTATGAAGATCCAGTTTTTGAAGGCAAAGAAGAATATGAGCCTGGTAACGATAAGGTTGGAGACCTTTGCAGCGAAAAGAAACCCTATATTAATGATCCAAATGTAACTTTCTTAGCATTTCATGATCCAAGAAGGATTTCTTTCGGGCTTAAGATGGATTTTTAAATAAAAAGGAGGCGATTACAATGAAAAAGTTTCTAAATATATTGCTTCTTATCTCTGTAATGACTATTTATCCCTTACCTTCTTATCCTGATATTAGAAGGGATATCAAAGTAAATAACGTTTGGATGAAGGTTGTTGCCTCTGGGAGACAGACAGAGGCAACAAACAGAATGTCTGTGGCATATGCAAAAGTGGATGAAGACTTTTGGGAAATTGTTCACTGTTTTGCTCTTGTTTTGGGAGTCGTAAACTGGCAAGGTCCGGATTCCCTTGTTGCCGATCCAGAAGGAAGAAGAATCCGCCTTGCTGGTGCTCCTTTTGGAGAATATGAAAAAATCGAAGCTTTAGGTAAAATGTTTCCCCGAGTAAAAGAAGGAACAATGATTAGGAGATATTATAGATATAAGATTCCTGAAGTAGTAGTAGATGGGATCCACCTTGAACCTCCTAAAATGTCAGGAGATGAGATTAATCCTGACTATATTAAAAATTTCTCCGGAAATAATAATTGCACAGCTGATTTAATTGTCGAATCTTCCATTGGAACATGGCTAGGCTTGGACATTCGTGCAAGATACCTGGTATGGACAGGAAAAAATCATGACGATTACATTATTTACGATTGGGTCTTTGTAAATACAGGAAATATTAACGAAGATCCAGAAATAGAGCTTCCCGGGCAAACCCTTGATTCTCTTTATATAATGAGACAAGCACAGTTTATGCCTGTAGAGGTTAGTTGGGGTTCAAATAGTTGGACTGATTGGTGGGGAGTAACTCCAGAGCAACTTGATTCAATGCCCCTACGGGCTCAGTTTTGGTATCCAATACCCACACCTGGTGGGGTCATGAGAGGAACCTGGGCCTTAGGATTTTCCTTAGCTCAATGTTTCGGCGAATACGACCGAGGTTATATTGACGAATCGGCAAACATCTGTGTTGCAACAATATTCGCTCCTAAGACCAAAGATGGTCTTCATCCCGTAGAAGAACAGTTCCCCAATAATCCAGCTTCTGACGATTCAACCCAACCAAGAAGTAATTCTAACTGTTTTTGTAATGATTATGCCTTCAAATATCATTCGGGAGAAAGACCAAAAAGCGAATGGATAACGGTTTATAATGTAATGAAATACGGACAGACAGTAAATCCTGATCCTTTATATGATAATGATGTTTATCTTATGCAGGACATTCCTCCTTCTGATCCAATGCATTATTGGATAGGAGAACCTTTCCCCAATACTTATCATAACGTCCCATCTATTGATTTGCCAGGTTCTCATCCAACTGAAATATCTTGGTATCAAGTCTGGCATGCTCCAGCTCAAGCAAGTTTTGGTCCTTATCGTCTTGAACTTGGAGATTCACTCCGGCTGGTTCAGGTCCTCTCCTTAGGTGGTCTTGATGCTCGGACAAGTTATGAGATAGGACAAAAGTGGCTTGCAGGAACCCTTCGTTATGATGGACCGAGGAAGTGTCCCCATAAGTGGTATGAGTATCCTGAAATCTGGCATGGTAGTCCAGTTAATGACTCGGCAACCTTAGCAAAAGATGAATGGATTTTTTCCGTTTTAGATTCTGTAAAGCATAATGCCCTCCGAGCTCAATGGAACTTTGATAATGGCTACTCTGCTCCTGTCCCTCCTCCACCACCTGAATTCTTCTATGTTAATTCAAGACCAGAGTATATAGAACTTTCTTGGGGTTCTCAATCTGAAGAAGCTCCAGACTTTACTGGGTATAGGATATATAGAGCCTTAGGAAACCCAGGACCTACTTACTCAAATGCTGGTTTTATAGGAGAATGGAAGCTTATCTATCAGTGTGGAGGTAAAGATCCAGGTGGAGAGGTTATATATAGCCCCATAATAGAACATTCATTTAAAGATTCAACCGCCTTAAAGGGTCAGAATTATTACTACTATATTACAGCTTTTGATAAAGGAGGAGAGTCAGATTTTGGAGAACTTACAGAATCCTTAGAAAGTAGTAAATGGTTAACCAGAACCACATTTTCAACAACACTTTGCCCTCCAGCAGCAGAAAACCTTGATAGTGTTCTTGTTGTCCCAAATCCATACAGTATGAGGGCTGGAGATTTAGGACTTCAATACTCAGGGGAAGAAGGGAAATACAAACTAATGTTTCTAAACTTACCTCCAGTTTGCACTATTAGGATATATAATGAGACAGGTGACCTAATTAAAACTATTGAGCATACGAATGGTTCTGGTGGAGAAGCTTGGTCAGATCCCACCCATCAGACCTTTTTAACAACAGACTCCGGACAGATGGTTGTAAGTGGTCTTTACATTGCTCATATAACAACGCCTCAAGGCCAAAGTAAAAATGTAAAGTTTGTAATAGTCAGATAGGGAGGGAAAGATGAGAAAGTTTATGAAATTTTTAATAATATTAATTCTAATAATACCCAATAAGGTTCTTGCAATTAAAAAGTTAGCTCAGACAGGCTTTAAGTTTCTTGACGTTTGTGTTGGAGCAAGACCTGGTGCAATGGGGGAAGCTTATACTGTTATTTCCGATGACGCTAATGCAATTTTCCATAACCCTGCGGGAATGGCACAAATGGAAAACCGAAATTTTGACTTTATAATTTCAAGAACCGCATGGTTTGCTAATATAGCCTATAATGCAATTGGTATAGCTATAAATGGCAGAAATTGGGGAAATTTCGGTTTTAGTCTTATCCCTTCTCCAGACTACGGAGAAATTATTGGAACTATTGTTTCGGAAACAAACGAAAAAGGATATGAAGTAACCGGCCCCCTGGAAGTAAGCACCTTTTCTTTCGGTTTGGCGTATGCCCGGAAATTTACAGATAAATTTATGATAGGTGGGCATATTAAATATGCGTATCAACACCTTGGCTCCACCCGAATGCTAAACAAAGAAACAGACTCAATATTCATCCAAGAAAATGAAACGTATACAATGGCTTATGACCTCGGCACAATCTTTTATCCTGGATTTAAAAGTTTTAGATTTGGAATGTCTGTCCGAAATTTTTCTCCATCAGTTAAATATGAAGTTTATGATTTCCAACTCCCGCTCACATTTAAGATAGCTATTGGTATGGACTTACTCGACCTATTTGGAGAGCACCCTGGTAGATCATTTCTTTTAGCTATTGATGCTGTTCATTCAAGAGATTATTCTGAAAGAATACAGATTGGAGGAGAATATTCTATAGGAATTCTAAAGCTAAGAGCAGGTTATAAATTTAATTATGACGAAGAAAAAGTTTGTCTTGGTTTCGGGATAAATACGGGTAATATTAAACTTGACTTTTCATATAGTGAATTTAGATACTTAAACTCTGCGGAAAGGGTAACGCTTGGGCTTTCATTTTAAATTTGAAATAAGAAATGTTTTATATAAGCGAGATTTAGAATAGGAAATTCTTGGAAATAAAAAGTGTTTAGTATTTTTCTACTTATAATTTGTGGATTAAATTGGGAATATAAAAAAATACCTGATGGGCTCATTCTCAAACTTAAAAAAGAAAAACCTACGGAACCAAGAATGTTGAAAATAGAGGTGTGTTCAGAAAATATTATCCATATTACAGCAACACAAGAAAAGAGTTTCTCAATCAGACCAAGTTTAATGGTTGAGAAAACAAATTGGGAACCCATAGGATGGTCCTTAAAAGAAAAAGAGAATGAATTTATTCTTTCTACTTCTAAGGTTATAATTAAAGCTCAAAAAGAAAAAGGGAATATTGCTTTTTATGATCCAAATGGCCATTTAATTCTCGAAGAAAGAAAAGAAGGTAAAATAATTACACCAACTTATGTTATGGGAGAAAAAACTTATCACATCCAACAAATTTTTAACTCTTCTCCTCTTGAAGGATTTTACGGATTAGGGCAACATCAAAATGGAATTATGAATTATAAAGGTTATGATGTGGACCTCTGGCAACATAATATCATTGTGGCTATTCCGTTCATAGTTTCTAATAAAAATTACGGGATCTTATGGGATAACAATTCGAGAACCAAATTTGGAGACATAAGGGACTTCGAATCACTCTCTTCACTAAAATTATTTGATAAAGAAGGTAAAGAAGGTGGGCTCAGTGTGGAGTTCTTTAATACAAAAGACTTCCAACAATTGGTCGCATCAAGGATTGAGAAAAGAATAGAATATGAATTCATTGATCTTCGCGATACATTTCCAAAGAATTTCAATTTAAACGAAGGGAGTGTTCGCTTTAGTGGAGAGATCGAACCTCAATACTCAGGAATCCATAAATTCAGACTCTACTGTTCGGGGTATACAAAAATGTGGTTGAATGATACTCTATTAGTTGATTCATGGCGACAAAATTGGCTCCCCTGGATACATATAATTAGGTTCTCAATGGAAAAAGGAAAACGTTATAAAATAAAAATAGAGTGGATACCAAATGGAGGTTTTATTGGTTTGAAATATCTTAGCCCAGAAGAGGAAGATGATAAAAACACCTGGTCTATTTACTCAGAGGTTGGGGACCAGATTGACTATTACTTCATCTATGGAGAAAACTTAGACGAAGTTATTCAGGGTTATCGGAAAATTACAGGAAAAGCCCCAATGATGCCCAAATGGGCTATGGGTTTATGGCAATCCCGAGAACGTTACAAAACTCAAGAGGAGTTACTCTCAGTTGTTAGAGAATTTCGAAGGCGAAGAATACCTCTTGATAACATTGTCCAAGATTGGTTCTATTGGGAGGAAGACAAATGGGGTTCCCACGATTTTGATTCTACAAGATATCCAGACCCTCAAGGTATGGTTTGGGAACTTCACAATCTTCTCCACGCTCAAATTATGATATCAGTATGGCCAAAATTTTATGTAGGAACAGAACATTATGAAGAATTCAAGAGAAAAGGATGGCTTTATCTTCGAAATATTGAAAAAGAGCAAAAAGATTGGGTTGGGGCAGGATATCTATCAACATTTTATGATCCTTATAGCGAAGAAGCTCGGGACCTATTCTGGAAACAAATCAATGAGCACTTATTCTCTAAAGGTTTTGATGCTTGGTGGCTAGACGCTACCGAACCTGACATTCAATCAAACCTATCAATGGAAGAAACTTGTCTTAGGATGCACCCCACAGCATTAGGGAGTTGTGCAAGATATAGAAATACATATTCTTTAATGGCTTGTAAAGGAGTTTATGAAGGGCAAAGAAAAACCAAACCAAATCAGAGAGTTTTTATCTTGACTCGTTCAGCTTTCGCTGGACAACAACGCTACTCAGCAGCCACATGGAGTGGAGATGTTGCTGCAAGATGGGAAGATCTTCGAGCCCAAATTCCTGCAGGGTTAAATTTTTGTCTCTCAGGTATCCCATACTGGACAACTGATATAGGAGGATTTGCCGTTGAACCTCGTTACGAGAATGCAAAAGGAGAGACTCTTGAGGAATGGCGAGAGTTAATGACAAGATGGTTCCAATTTGGTACATTTTGCCCTTTATTCCGAGTACATGGACAATTCCCTTATAGAGAAATTTTTAACGTAGCTCCTGATACTCATCCAGCATATAAATCAATGTTATATTACGATAAATTACGTTATAGATTAATGCCCTATATCTATTCCTTGGTTGGAATGGTTACCCAAAAAGATTACACAATAATGCGGGCTCTGGTTATGGATTTTTCCTATGATGAGAAGGTATTAAATATCGGAGACCAATTTATGTTTGGACCTGCTCTTTTAATAAATCCTGTAACTGAGTATAAAGCAAGAACCCGTAAGGTTTATCTACCAAAAGAAACTGGTTGGTATGAGCTAAAAAACGGTAAATATTTTAAAGGCGGAGAAACAATTCTGGCTTCTGCACCTTACTCAGAGATACCAATTTTCGTAAAGGAAGGTTCAATCATTCCATTCGGTCCAGAAATCCAGTACTCAACTGAAAAACCTGCAGAACCTCTAATTTTATATGTTTACACAGGAAAAGATGCAAAATTTGATCTATATGAAGATGAAAATGTAAATTATAATTATGAAAAAGATATTTTTTCTATAATACCTTTCATTTACGAAGAGAAGGCAAAAACATTAACAATAGGAGAAAGAAAAGGAGAATTTCCAGGGATGCTAAAAGAAAGGACAATCAATATCATATGGGTTTCCAAGAAAAAAGAAGTAGGGTTGGATTTCAAGCGAAGACCAGATAAAACGATAAAATATAATGGTAAATCAGTATCTATAAAAATGAATGAAGAAAATTAGATCTTATCTTAGAGTTATAATCTACACCCTAATATTATCATCTCTTTGCAATAGCACACCTTTTAAAATTCGAAGAATCGAAAACTTTTGTAAAGACTGGAAATTCTATTTGGGTGAAATAGAAGGTGCAGAAAAAACTGATTTTGATGATTCTAATTGGCGAGTTCTTGACCTACCTCATGATTGGAGCATTGAAGGAGTCTTTAGCAAAGACCATCCAACTACTCCAGCTGGAGGAGCTTTACCAGGTGGAATTGGATGGTATAGAAAAAGATTCGTTATTTCCGAAAAGGAAAAAGATAAATTGATCTTTATTGATTTTTTGGGTATCTATCAAAATAGTGAAGTTTGGATAAATGGGCATTATCTTGGTAAAAGGCCCTATGGTTATATCTCTTTTAGATATGAACTTACCCCTTATCTTAACCTTGGGGGAGAAAATGTAATTGCAGTAAGAGTGAATAATTCTCAACAACCCAACTCAAGATGGTATTCCGGTTCGGGAATTTATAGAAATGTATGGTTGGTGTATACAAATAAAATTTTTGTAGACAATTGGGGGACATTTATAACAACACCAAAAATAACAAAAAATATAGCGGAAATAAATATTAAGACAGATATAAGAAAAAGAATAGAAGGACCTCAAGAAATAACCTTAAAAACACTCATTTATGACGAAAAAGGTAGAAGAATTGCCAACACTTCTTCTCTAATAATTTTAAAAGATTCTATTACCTCTACCACTCAGAAAATCAAGATAAAAAATCCAATTTTATGGTCAATCGAAAATCCTTATCTTTATAAAGCTATTTCTCAAATCGAGTATGAAAGGAAAATATTTGACGATTATGAAACGAGTTTTGGCATCCGTTATTTTAACTTTGATCCAGAAAAAGGATTTTTTCTTAATGGGAAACACATTAAAATTAAAGGAGTTTGCAATCACCATGATCTTGGATGTTTAGGATCGGCTGTAAATCTCCGAGCTCTAGAGCGTCAGCTTGAAATTTTAAAAGGAATGGGATGTAACGCGATTAGAACCTCCCATAATCCTCCAACACCTGAACTATTGGATTTATGTGATAAAATGGGCTTTATTGTAATGGATGAAGCGTTTGATGTCTGGGAAAAAAAGAAAATGGAATTTGACTACCATTTATATTTTAAAGAATGGCACAAAAAAGATCTTGAAGATATGATTAGACGAGATCGTAACCATCCATCAGTTTTTATCTGGAGTATTGGTAATGAAGTTATGGAACAATGGGATAAAGAAGATAGTGTTGGTTCTATTATCACAAAAGAACTTGTAAAAATTGTAAAAAATGTTGATCCAACACGTCCAGTAACAGCTGCTTGTAATGAGACTCAACCTTCAAATCCTATAATTAAATCAGGGGCTTTAGATTTGATTGGTTATAATTATAGCCACGATAAATTTGTAGATTTTCCTAAAACATATCCTGGAAAAATACTAATCGCTACTGAAACAAATTCATCTTTAGCCACTCGGGGACACTATGATATGCCTTCGGATAGTATAAGAATCTGGCCTCCTCGCTGGGATTTACCGCTGTCAACCGGAAACCCTGATTATACCTGTTCATCATACGACAACTGTAGAACTCCCTGGGGCTCAACCCATGAGGAAACCTGGAAAATAGTAAAAAAATACGATTTTATCTCCGGGATGTTCATTTGGAGCGGTTTTGATTATCTTGGTGAACCTACACCTTATGGCTGGCCAGCACGAAGTTCTTATTTCGGGGTAATAGACCTTGCAGGTTTCCCAAAGGATGCTTACTATTTCTATAAGAGCGAATGGAGCGATGAGCCTGTTTTACACCTCTTGCCCCATTGGAACTGGAAAGAAGAAGATATTATAGATGTTTGGGTTTATACAAATTATGATGAAGTAGAATTATTTTTAAATGGTGAATCCTTAGGGAAAAAACAAAAAAATGAGAATGATTATAAATTAGTGTGGAGGGTAAACTATATTCCAGGCACACTTAAAGCTATTGGCAAGAAAAAAGGAGAAAAGCCTATTGTAAAAGAGGTTAAAACTGCTGGAAAGCCTTCAAAAATTATCCTTGAGCCCGACCGTAAAAAGATTAAAGCAGACGGAAAAGACCTTTCATTCATCATAGTAAAAGTGGTTGATGAAAAAGGAGTCTTAGTGCCATATGCTAGTAATCTAATTAATTTTGAAATTAAAGGGGAAGGATCAATTATAGGGGTTGATAATGGTTCTCAAATAAGCCACGAACCCTTTAAAGCAAATTATATAAAAGCATTCAATGGATTGTGCCTTGTTGTTGTTCAGGCAAAAGATAGACCAGGAAGAGTATCCCTCCTAGCTACTTCCGAAGGATTGAAGCCAGATTCGGTCGAGATATTGGCAAAATAAAAATATAAAAATTAAATATCAAAACGTAAAATTCCAAATCAGAAAAAAATAAAAAAGAGAACCGTTATAAAAGAGAAAAGGATAAGAAGAAAATTCATAAAACACTTATTCTGCCCCCATTTCTTGTCTCATATGCTATTACAAGAAAATGTAATCTTAAATGCAAACACTGTTATAGCGAAGCTACCGAAGAGCCGGACCCCTAATGAATTTTCAACAGAGGAATAAAAAACTTTTGGATGATCTCGAAATTTAGAGATAAAGCTCTTGATTTTCAACGGAGGGGAACTACTCTACAGAGATGATTTTTTCGATATTGCTAAGTATGCCTCTACAAAAGGATTGAGGATAATCATTGGTAGTAACGGTAGACTAATTGACCCAGATATAGCTAGACGATTGAAATCCTCTGGTATTATGGCTGTACAGATATCTATTGATGGTGCTAAAGCATGCAAGGAAGTTGGTTGGCCTTTCCAATTTAGGATGGCCATTAGAAGAGGTACCGTAGATGAAATACCGAATATGTTAAAACTGGCTATAGACTATGGGACAATAGCTGCTGAATTCTTCGATTTGCTCCAGGTTCCAAGAGTTAAAAGGGAACTCCCAACAAGGTGTTACAACCAAATGAAAGGAAAGAAATTATGAAGTTGTTGACAGAAGCACAAACAGATGGCCCAATATTAATAAGAGTACCTGGCTGTCCCATGTATACCAGATGTAATACCATGTATGCTCCTCCAGATAAAGTTGGGGAATATGAGAGGAAAACATCATGCAAATATGGGAGAATTCTCAAATTCTGGCAAAGCTTAGAAATCGAAATTCATTGGAAGGCGAATGGAAACGATGTATTTATAAGGATGAATGTGCCAGATCTCATGGAAGAGCTCATGAAGAAACATAAAATATGTTGGCCACAGACCCTGGTTGTTGTGTTAATCCAGGGGAAAAACTATTATGAATATTCTCAATTTCCTCGTTAATATCAGACTCTGGAAAGTCAATTATATAGTACCTTCCAATTATTTCACGAGTTTGTATATTGCGTAACTCTGTCCGGGTGTTGTAACTTGATACTTACTTCCCTTTATCTCAATTTTCATTTCCCTGCCCGCTAATAGTTCATAATGACTAATGAGAGGTTTAAGACTGAAATTAGCTTTTTCTTCTCTTGCGGCAGGATTCAATATCACCAGTATCATTTCATCTTCGTATGCCCGAGCATATATAAACGGATAGGTATTTTCCTTTGCGAACACTGGGACAAATTCGGCATAAGCAGTTAAGGCTATTTCATTTTTTCTAAGTTGGATAAGTTTTTTAACCCGATTCAACAATGAATTTGGGTCTTTTTCTTGACTTTCCACATTTGGCGCATCTAGAGCTGTATCAACAGGCAAATAGAGTTTGTCACAAGAAGCGGTTGAAAAACCTCTATTTTTCCCTCCGGTCCATTGCATCGGTGTTCTGGCTCCTGCCCTTGGTTTATAAGCTCCTTCTACAAAAGGCACATCTTCCAATTGACGCATTCCAATCTCATTCCCATAATAGATAAAAGGAATCCCAGGCATTGTCAGCAAGAAAGCAAAAATAATTTCAAGATCTATGGTTGATCTCTGGATATTTAATCGAGAAAGATCATGATTTCCAATTGGAAGACTAACGTAACCTTTACCCTTAGTTTTATTATACTGGTCTAAATAACTCTTAAGAAAATTAGTAATATTTCCCTTACCTTCTTTATCAAAAAAACTATGCCCTTCCGAAAGTCCATTTAAGATTCTCCAGCTTTCTTTTTGAAAAAGGTCATTGTATCCCGGAAACCAGTGATAGAAATCTGCATGAAATCCACCACCATTTAAAGCAGCCTCAGGATATGACCACTCTGAAACCATAAAAGCTTCAGGATACTCATTATCAATAATCTTTCTTATTTCATTCCAGAATTTCTTTGTCCCTTCGTCTCTCTTAAGAAAGAGCTCATCCCCTTCTTTTATATGAGCATTTTTAACAAGAGCCCCAGCCATATCTGCTCTAAAACCAGAAGCCCCCATATCCATCCAGAATCGCAAAACCTTTTTTAGTTCTTCTTGCATTGCAAGAACATCTGGATGATCAATCGGCAACATCCAATCCTCAGTGGGCGAAAGAAATCCAAAATTTAAAGCTGGCTCACTCCAATAAAAATTATACATAAATTGTCCGTTTCGCCTACTATAGCCTTTTATAAAAGAAGCCCTATATTCTAAGGGAGGATCTACCCAAGTATTATTAGTCCAAATATACCAATTGGAGTATTTGTTTTTCTCTTGTTTTGCGGATTCTCGAAACCAGGGATGTTCAATACTTGTATAACTCACAACATAATCAAATAAAATCTTTAATCCTCGTTTTTTTGCTTCCTTAAATAAACGCCTCGCATCCTCATTTGTCCCATAACGAGGAGCTACCTTATAATAGTTTGATATGTCATAACCTCCATCATTAAATGGTGATTCAAAGAATGGACTTATCCAAATTCCATCCACGCCAAGGCTCTTCACATAATCCAATTTTTGAATTATCCCATTAAGATCTCCAATCCCATCTCCATTAGAATCATAAAAACTTTGAGGATATATTTGATAAAAAACCGCATTATGAACCCATTCTGGGCAAGGCGGAATTTTATATTCACCTGTAATCTCAGCCGAATCAATTGATAGGACCTCTCCTTCAGTACTTATACTCCATAACATCATAACAATAAAAATAATGATATTTTTTAACTTTTTACTCATTATCCCCTCCATTTTTAAAACTAACAGTAATTTTATTACCTTTATATAAAATAGTCTTATCAGGATTCTTTGTAATCTCTATACCTATACCATGAAGCTCTTTTACAAGAATAACCCGAAAGGTTCTCTCTTTAAGCATTCCGGGAAAACACCCTTGTCTATCTCCAATCGTAAGCTCTTTTCTTTCATCATTCCAACAAAAAGGGATAGTTGAGTATAACCCCTTTTCATAATTATAATTGTCATTTTCATCTTCATACAAAGTGAAATAAGCATCAGCTCCCGGATATACTCTAAGTTCTATGGGATCTGGTGGCTTTTCTGTAGAGTATTGAATAAATGGTCCCATTGGAATTATAGACCCCTCTTTAACAAATAATGGGATCCTATCTGTAGGTGCATCCGAAGAGATTTCTTGTCCCCCTCTAAATTTATTCCCTGTCCAGAAATCTATCCAATTACACCCCTTTGGTAAATAAACTTCCCTTTTTTTCTCTCTTTTTTCAATAATCTCTTCTTTCTTGAATATTGAAGGGGTTTTCCAATATAATTTCATTTTAGCAGCACCAGTTGACCTATTTTGCATTTCTAAAATAAATTCATACTCCTTCCCTGCCTCTAATTCCACAAAATCTGTGTATTGCTCTACGCTTGTATAAATAAAAGGAAGTTCCTTTCTATTTAAAAAAATACGTTTTGCATCGTAACTCTTCAAGTGAAATTGATGTTTACCTGTCTCAGTTGGAATTAGCTTGCCCTCCCATCTAACAGAAAAGGCAGAATCAGTCATATAGAAGGGTCTTCCTGTATACCAACGATGATTTATATTTGGTTCTATTTGCTCATAAGATAGGATTTTAAATTCTGAATCTTTATAATATTTAGCCTGTAATCCTAATTTCCCATCCTTTGTTCGAAAATGTTCTGGAGTTATAAGAATGCTAGAATCTGGGGGACGGTAAATCATATATTCAGTAACAGGGCATACCATTATTGAAGGGCCAAACATAAACTGGTCACTAATTGAATAAGTTCTTTTATCCTCTGTAAAATCCATTGGTAAGCCACGCATAATTGTATATCCTTCACTTGTTACTTTCCAAGCAAGAGAATAAATATATGGAAGTAAACGATAGCGTAAATTGTCAATTTTTATCATTGATTCTGAAAATTCTCCAAACTCCCAGATTTCTCGAGGAGTCTCAGAACCATGAGCGCGGAAAATAGGGCAGAAAGCACCAAATTGAAACATTCTAGCATAAAGTTCTTGATAAGATGGGTCTTTTCCTCCCTTAGAGAAAACACCTCCATAAGCTCCAAGAACGAAACCTCCAATATCAAAAGTCCAATATGGAATACCCGACATACAAAAATTTATTCCTGCAGCGATTTGCTTTTTATAAATTTCCCAACTAGCTCCAATATCTCCAGACCAAGTTGTGGCTGCGGCTCTTTGTTGACCTAAAAAGGCCGAACGAGTAAGGATATAAACTCTCTTTTTATCTGTCTCTTTCCTCTGATTTTCGTATAACTTATCCATCATCAAAAGCGAATAAGCATTTAAATATCTTGCCCAACTTCCAAGATAATTCCTTCCAATTTTTTTCATTTCGTATTCTTGTGACTCTTTAGTTGTTGCATTTACAATATCTGGTTCTGAGGAATCAACCCACCAAGCATCAACTCCCTTAGAGAACAAACCTTTCTTCAAATATTTCCAATATAGATCATTTGCTTCAGGAATAAAAGTATCATAGTATTTGAAACTTGCCCATCCAATAACATTGAAAAGATATCCTCTTTTCTCCATATCTTTATAAATTTGAGTATTGGGACCAAGACCAGGCCAGATGGAGAACATTATATGAAAATTCAAATCATGAAGAATTTTTATCATCTCCTCCGGATTTGGATATCTTTCTTCATCAAATATCATTCCACTCCATTTATCATTCCCTCCCCAGTATTGCCAATCTTGGACAATATTATCAATTGGAATTTTCCGCCTACGATATTCTTGCGCTATATTTAATAACTCCTCACGAGTCGCATAATGCTCTTTACTTTGCCAGTATCCATAAGCCCATTTACCATACATTGGAGCTTGCCCAGTGAGGCTTCTATAAGAACTAATAATCTCATCCATATCCTTCCCATAAATAAAGTAATAATCAATATTATCTCCAACATCTGACCAGAGCAAAGTTTCTCCCTCCTTGTCTTCAAAGATTGTCTTAGAGTAATTATCCCATAGTATTCCGTATCTATGAGTGGAAATAAAAAAGGGAATAACCGCATCAGTATTCGTTTGGACAAGAAGAACTTTCCTCCCACGATAGTTCATATATCCATCTTGATGTTGTCCGAGACCATAAATTCCTTCGTCCGGGGTTAAAATAAATTTTTGCTCAACACTAAAAGCCTTTTCATATTTGTCTTTAACAGGTATAAATTTTGGTTCCCCTTTTTCTCTTAAAATAATTTCACCACCCGCTGTTAAATACTCAATTTTCCCCTCTTCTTTAGATATTTTTACTTTAACCCTTTCAGAGCTAAGGAGTATCTCTCTATCATTCTCTTTAAGCTCCACCATCACATTTGGTAAAGTATCCCAGAGGATAACCAAACTTAACTTCTCTTCTGAGCCCTCAGGTAACCACTTAACAACCCTGACTATGTTATCTCTATAGAATTGGACCTTTATATTAAATTTACGAGTTCTTACCCAAAATCCATTTTTTAACTGATGAATTTTCACATCAAAAGCTAAAGCTCTAAAAAATACAAATGTTAAAAGAAAAAAAACACTTCTTCTCATTCTTTTTAATCAACATAGTTTAATTTTGAAGTTCTGTCAAGTCTTAGATAAAACTTTTCAAAAACCACTCAGAAAGAAGAATTAGATACGGTATCACAAAGTTCTAAAAACATAAAAATGGCATCTCTTGGAATCGAGACATTTATAACTTTTTCCCTAAAAGAAAACTTAATTCCTTCTATCTTAGAAACCAACCTTTCTATTTCTTCTTTCTTAAGTTCTCTCCTCATTTCACAATTAAACGATTTTATTCCTTCTTCAACCTTCTTTACTCCTTTAGACTCTGCCAAAATCTTAATTTTTGCCCATTTAAGGATTTTTAAAACATTAAAAGGCATCTTTCCAAAACGGTCTTTTATTTCACTCTCTATTTTATCAATTTCTTCTACACTCAAAGCAGATGAAATTCTTCTGTATAATTCAATCCTTTCCTCTTCTTCTGGAATATAATCTTTAGGAATATAAAAAGCCCCTTCAAGAATCACCTCCACTTCCGGTCTTTCTGTAACTTCTTCTCCCTTAACTTTCCTAATAGCTTCCTTAAGAAGTTTCAAATATAGTTCATAACCCAAAGTGGCAATATGACCATGTTGCTCCTCCCCTAAAATTTCTCCAGCTCCCCTTATCTCAAGATCTTTAAGAGAGATCTTAAATCCAGAGCCTAAATCCGAATATGTTTTTATTGTAGATATTCTATCTCTTGCTTTTCCACTTAGCCCTTTTGGAACTATAAGATAACAAAATCCTTGTCTAAAAGACCTTCCCACCCTCCCCCTTAATTGATGTAAATCTGCAAGTCCAAAACTTTCAGCCTTGTCAATTATTATTGTATTCACATTCGGCAAATCCAGTCCAGACTCTATAATAGCTGTTGAAAGCAAAAGGTCGTATTTACGTTCAAGAAAATCTATCATCCTTTTCTCAAGAACCTCCGCTTCCATCTGTCCATGTCCTACAACAATTTTCACTTCAGGAACAATTCCCTCTAATTTTTTTCTAACATTCTCAATACTCTCAACCCTATTGTGAACAAAGAAAACCTGTCCTCCTCTTTCTATCTCTCTTAATATTGCATCTCGTATCTTATTTTCATCCCAATAGATTACTTCCGTAATAATTTTTTTCCTTCCCAAAGGAGGGGTCCGAATCACAGACAAATCTCTCAATCCTAAAAGGGAGAGTTGAAGAGTTCTAGGAATGGGAGTTGCACTCATTGAAAGAACATCTACATTTATTTTCATCTCTTTTATTTTCTCTTTCTGCCTAACTCCAAAACGTTGTTCTTCATCAATTATGAGAACCCCTAAGTCCTTGAACTCTATCTTCTTATTAATCAACATATGGGTTCCAATTACAATATCGCACTTTCCTGTTTTAATATTTTCAAGAATTTCTTTTTCTCTTTTTTTAGTAAGTCTGGAAAGTAACTCAATGTTAACAGGAAAATTTCTCAGTCTTTCTTTAAAAGTTCTATAATGCTGTTCTGCAAGAATCGTTGTAGGGGCAAGAAGAACTGCCTGCTTAGATTCAATCACTGCTTTAAATGCTGTGCGAAGCGCAACCTCAGTTTTACCAAAACCAACTTCACCACAAAGAAGACGATCCATCGGTCTATCTTTTGCCATATCTTCATAAACATCCTTTATTGCTTCTTCTTGATCAGGGGTTTCCTGAAATGGAAAAGAAAATTCAAGTTCTCTTATTAAAGAATTATCTTTTGAATAAGAATATCCCTTAGCAAGAGACCTCCTTGCATAAAGCTCAAGTAGAGATCGTGCATAATCTTCTAACTCTTTTTTTATTCTTTTCTTTCTGACTTCCCATTTACTCCTTGAAAGATCAGAAAGCTCTGGTTCTTTTTCTCCTCCTCCAACATATTTTGTAAGAAGTCTTGATTTCTCGATTGGCACAAGAATTCTACTCTTGTTCTTGTATTCTACCACAATACATTCTCTTTTTCTCTTATCTATCTCCACTATTTCAAGTCCCCCAAAACGGCCTATACCAAAGTCTTCATGGACAAGATAATCTCCTCGCATAAAACCTTTATAGTCAAACTCTACAGGAATCTCTTCTTCTTTTATTTTTCTAATAGCTCTAAGAGCCCCAAAAAGATCTCCCTCTGTAAAAACTGCAATTTTTATCTTATCTATTACAAAACCCTTTGATAGAAAAAGGTCCAAATATTCTATTTCAGGAAATTCGGAATCAAATAGTTCGTGGAGCCTACTCACTTCACCGGGAGTACCTGCAGCAATAAATATTCTAAAACCCTTAAGCATTCTTATTTCTTTTCTAAAGTGCTCAAGATTTCTATTAAAAGAAATGGCTGGAATAAAAGGAATTGTCTTCCCTTCTGGAGTTAACAAAATCTCGGGATCAAACCCTTCAATTTTTCTGCCAATCTTAAAAAATTCCTTTATTACTTCTCCTAAGACTTTTACCTCTCCTTTATCAATTAAAAGATTCGCCTCATTAATCTCTCTAATAGATAATTGAGTTAAAGGATCAAACAGCCTAAGAGAAACAATTTTTTCATCCTCAAGTTCTATTCTTAAAGGAGATTCTTTATCTGGACTCCAAATGTCAATAATCCCTCCTCTTAAGGCATACTCACCCTCTTCATAAACTCTCTTTCTCCTTAGAAAGCCACATTCTTCCAGAAATCTCTGAAAGTTAGATAAGGAAAATTCTCCTCCTATGGAAAGCTTAATAAAATCTTGTTGAGGAATCTCAAGGTACAAATCTCTTTCTTCAAGAATTAAAATTTCAAAATCTTTTGTTTTAATACGTGCACTTAGTTTCTTTAAATTCTCACCAGACCACAAAATCTTGGTGAAGAAAAATTCAGCATCTTGCGCAACTTTTAAAGGAGATTCTTCTGTTAAAAGAACAAGGGGGCCTTTTTCTTTAAAAGAGTAAGCCAAAAGAATCTCTCCAGGATATGGAGGAGGAGAAAAAACTTTTTCTTCCCCTATTTCCTTCTTTAAAAAATTGTATATGTCCTCTTTAAGCTTCACATTTTATATAGATAAACCCAAAAATCCAGAAAAGCCAAGAAATGCAATCCCCATAAGAGCAGCTACAATAAAGGCTATTGGGAGCCCTTTAAGGGCTCGAGGAATAGGAGCAATTTCCAATCTTTCTCGAATTGCACCCATAAGGATAATTGCAAAAAGGAAGCCTAAACCATTACTAATTGCAAAAACAATCCCTTCTATTAAGTTGAATTTATTGTCTATAGTAAGAAAGGCAACACCTAAAATAACACAATTAGTTGTTATAAGAGGTAAAAATATACCAAGAGCCGAGTATAGGGCTGGAAGCTGTTTCTTAAAGAAAAGTTCAAGAAACTGAACAAGAGAGGCAATTACCAAAATAAATACAACTGTCCTTAAGTAAATCAAATTTAAAGGGACCAAAACATAATTATACAAAAACCAAGTTATTACTGTGGCAAGGGTCATCACAAAGATAACACTCATCCCCATAGAGGTAGCCGTTTTAATTTCTTTAGAAACCCCAAAAAATGGGCAAAGACCCAAAAATCGCATTAAAATCACATTATTAATAAGAAATGCCGATAAAAATATGAGAAAAAGATTATTCATTATTCTTCCTCCAAAATTTTGAAATTCCCATTAGGAAAGAAATTGTAAGAAAACCGCCAGGTGGCAGAATAAAAAGAATTATAGGAGAATTAACATAAGACAAACCAAATATTTTAAATCCATCAAAAATTCCAGGGATGCTCATCCATTTACCTTGGCCTAAGATTTCTCTTAAACTTCCCATTATAAAAAGCACAAGTGTAAATCCTAAACCTGTTCCAAGGCCATCCATAAAAGAAAGATTTACAGGATTTTTATAAGCAAAAGCTTCCGCTCTACCAAGAATTCCGCAATTTACAACTATAAGCGGAACAAAAACACCCAATTGTGCAGACAGTGGAGGTATATAAGCTTTTAGAACATAATCTATTATTGTGACAAAAGATGCAATTATTATAATAAAAACTGGAATTCTTAAATTATTAGGGATGATCTTCCTTAAGGAAGAAATGATAAGATTGGAAAAAACAAAAACAAAAGTTGCAGCGAGCCCCATCCCTAAACCATTATACGCAGAAGTGGTTACTGCAAGGGTAGGACAAAGTCCAATTGCAATCACAAGAATTAAATTGTTTTTAATTACCCCGTTTAAAAAAGCTTGTTTTATTTTCCCCTCCCAATTAATTGTTCATATTTATTTTTCATTTCTCTTTCAATTTTTTCACCAAGTTCTTTAATTTCCTTTGGAAACTCTATTTTATCCAGATCCTCAATTGAATTCAGGCGAAACAAACTCTTTAAAATTTCTTCCTCTTTTATCTTTTCTTTTCCCTCAAAGCTCTCTATCAAAATAAATAGTTTTTTTATAACCTTTTCTTTTAAAAACACAAGTGTATAAAAAACATTTGAAGAATCTTCTCCTTTTAAGAAAAACACAAAATTGTTTGAAATCTCCCATAGTTCTCCTGGCACAATTTCTTTCACTTCTTCCCCATATATATCTCTTAAAGAATCAAGGCTCCCTTCTAAAAATTTCTTTTCTTTAAATCCTGGTAAAAACTCCTCAAATTTTTCCATCCCTTCTCTTATAGCCAATGTAATCCCTTTGGAGGATATTGTCGCTTGTGTTATTGCATCTATTTTCCCTTCTCTTTTCTCTTTTTTCAACCACACTTCATTTTTAGTAAGTCCCTCAAACTGTTTTAAGAAAGACTCCTCTACTATCTTCATACCTAAACCAGGTGTCTCTGTAAGTTCCTCTTTTAGAATTCTAACCTTTAGAATTATACCACTTGAATCAACCCCTACAAGAGGTCTTATCTTGCCAGAATATCCTCTAGCTTCTCCTCTAAAAACAAGACCTATAAATTTCCCATCTTTAAAGACTCTCCATAATGTGTCTCGTTTTACCTCTTTAAAGATAACATTAGGCCTCGGATATGCTTCGCTTAACAATTTATTTAATGTCTCTTCTTTGTTTTTAGCGATGATAGGTGCTGTATATTTATAAACAAAAGCAAGAAGAAAAGCAGAAGTTATACTAACTAAAAATATCACCATTACCTCTTGGATTTTCCTTACCATATTACCTCCCAAATATCTTTCTCTCTGAAATCCTATCTAAAAGAGGCACAAACATATTCATTATTAAAATTGAGTAAGAGACCCCTTCAGGATATCCTCCCCAGATTCTTATTAAAACACAAATTAATCCACCCCCAATTCCAAAAATCCACCTCCCTTTTAATGTAACTGGAGAAGTGACAGGATCTGTTGCCATAAAAAGCCCTCCTAGCATCACACCTCCAGATAAGATATGGAAAAGAGGATTCACGGGTGTTAATCCTGAAAAATAAAAAATTCCCGAGAGTGCAAATATAGAACCAATATAACCAAGAGAAATCCTCCAATCTGCAATTCTCATAATAAATAGATATAAAGCTCCTACTAAAAGGAGAAGGGCCGAAGTTTCTCCTACACAACCACCAACTTTTCCAAAGAAAAGAGATTTAATCATATAAGTTGAATTTAAAGATTCTACAACAGAAGAAGTAGGGTTTACCTTTAACAAAGTTAAAGGTGTTGCTTGGGATATTCCATCAAGAAACTGAGAAGGAAGGCCTGAGAGTGTACCAGATTTAGGAGGAACCCAATTTCCAGTCATTAATTTTGGCCAGGAAGCCATAAGGAAAGCTCTACCAATAAGAGCAGGATTAAAGATATTATATCCAATACCACCAAATAACTGTTTAGCAATAAGAATAGAAAAAGTAGAACCAACCACAGGGAACCACCAGGGAGAATTGGGAGATATGTTAAATAAGATAAGAAAACCTGTGATAACAGCACTTCCATCCATTATTGTTATTTTTCTTTTTGTAATTTTCTCAAATAGAAATTCACTTCCCATAGCTGAAGCAATTGAAAGAAACAAGAGAAAAAGAACTCTTATTCCAAAAATATAAATAGAATATACTAAAGCAGGAGTTAAAGCCCAAACGACACTCCACATTATCCTCTTTACGCTAACCTTAGAGAAAATGTGAGGAGCAGGAGTAATCCGTAACATTATTTACTCTCTTTTTTTATCAATTTATTTTTAGCTATCTTAATCTCTTGAGTAAGAGGTATTTTCGCAGGGCAAACATATGAGCAACTCCCACATTCCATACAGGATAAAACCCCAAGATCTTCTACCCTATCCCACTTTTCCTTTTCAATATATTTATATAATTCTGTTGGGAGTAACCTCATTGGGCAAACCAAAACACAAGCACCACATCTTATACAGGGTGTAGGCTCCATCTTCTTTAACTCCCTTTCGCTCTGCACAAGAATTCCGGTTGTCCCTTTAGTAACACAAGTCTTAAGGGTTGCTTGAGTTATACCCATTAGAGGTCCTCCATTAATTACTTTTGCAATTTCCCCTATTGGTCCTTCGGCAACCTCAATTAAATGCTCTAAAGGTGTTCCAATAGGTGTAAGAAAATTAGACGGATGTCTTATACTCCCAGTTACAGTCACAACTCTTTCAAAAAGAGGTTTACCAAGATAGACTGCTTCATAAATTGCAAAAACAGTTCCAACATTTTGCACATAAGCCCCAACACTAAAAGGTAAACCTCCTTCAGGAACTTCTCTTTTTGTGATCGCACTTATCAATTGTTTCTCAGAACCCTGAGGATATTTTGTCTTTAGGAGGGCAAATTTAATCCAAGGGAATTTAGAAGCCGCATCTTCCAACCTACGAAAAGCATCAAGTTTATTATCCTCAATTGCCACCCACACATTTTCCGGTTCAATTATCCTTCTTAAAATATCAATCCCTTTTATTACTTCTTCCGAATATTCCATCATTACTCTATAGTCTGATGTAAGGAAAGGCTCACATTCAACTCCATTTATTATTAAATCTTTTATTTTATTACCAGGTGGAATTTGTAATTTATAATAAGTTGGAAAAGCTGCTCCACCCATACCCACTATTCCACTCTCTTTAATAATCTCAATAAGCTCCTCTTTCGAAAGAGAAGTAACATCTTCTCTCAAAGTCACTTCAAAAGGTTTATCTTTTTCTTTAAGAACTCTTATCTTCATAGCTTCTTTCCTTCCTCCTAAAGGGTGAGGATGAGTTACTATTCCCTCATATACTCCATTCACAGGAGAATGAAGAGCAGATGACAATTTACCTCCTAAGGTTGCTATCTTTTGTCCTATTTTTACTTCAACACCTTTCTCTATAATTGGGCTAGAAGGAGTCCCTGTATGCTGGGATAAATAAATATACAAAAAATCAGGAATCGGGATTCTTTTTATTCTACAATCCTTTGTCTTCTCTTTATAAGAAGGTGGATGTATTCCACCTCTAAACGTTAGGAGCTTCAAATTTTAACTCCTTCGAGGTTGATTTAACAGCCAACTTACTACCAATCATCCCTAAAATTATACCAAGCACAATTGTTCCTATTATTATAGGATTGTAAGGAAAATAAAATTTTACAAAAAACTTATATGTTATTTGATAAATCAAATATAAAAGACCCCCACTTAAAGCCCCAGCTGTAAACCCTTCTATTGAGCCTGCAACCATAAAAGGTAGCTGAATTGTTCTTTCTGTAGCTCCAACAAGCTTCATAACTTCTATTGTCCTCCTTTGAGCTAAAACTGTTAATCTAATTGTATTTGATACAATAAAAATCGAAGCAATGCCAATCACAATACCGAGAAGAATATCAAAAAGGAACAAAATTTTTACCACTTTATCAAGCCTATCAATCCATTTTTCTCCATATTCTACAGAAACAAACTCGCTAAATACAGAAATTTTTTCCGCAATTTCTTTCACTTTATCTGGAGAAGTAAATCCGTCTTTTAACTTTATATTAAAAGAAGAGGGAAGTGGATTTGTTTTAATTGCTTCAAGTAAGCTTGGAGCATCTTTTATTTCTTCCTGAAATTTTTTCAAGGCTTCCTCCTTACTAATAAACTCTACTCCTTCTACTCCTACAATAGATTTAAGCTTTTGAGCGAGCTCCTCTATTTGTTTTTCGGATAACTCTTCTATAAGAAAAGCATTTATTTCGACCTTTTCTCGCGCAAGTCTTATCACTCCAAAAAGATTAAAAGTTCCCCAAAGAAATATTCCAAGAAGGAAAAGGGAAAAGAACATTATCCCAATTGCTATAAATGTTGTGCCACCGTTTCTTTTTAACCCTATTAAAGCTTCTCTTAATGCAAACATTCTATCTACTTTCCACTATTTCCCCATGTTCAATATGAATGAATCTCCCACCCCCTATCCTCTTAGAAAGCTCTACAGCATGAGTAGCCATAAGAACGGCCGTTCCTGCAGTATTTACTTCCTGCAAGAGCCTAATTATTTCTTCGGAACCCTCTGGATCAATATTCCCTGTAGGTTCATCTGCAAGGAGAATAAAAGGTTCTCTCACCAAAGCCCTTGCAATGGCTGTTTTTTGTTGTTCTCCACCTGAAAGAGTATAGGGAAAATCGTTTCTCTTATGAGAAAGCCCAACCAAAGTAAGAGCCTGCATAACTTTCTCTCTTATCTTTTTACCTCTTTCCCCAATAACTTCAAGGGCAAAAGCAACATTTTCATAAACTGTTTTATCTGGAAGTAATTTAAAGTCTTGAAAAATAATTCCAATTCTTCTCCTAAGATAAGGAATTTCCCATTCCTTTATTGTTGAAGAACGATAACCAGCGACAGCTACCTCCCCTTCGTCCGGAAAAATATCCATATATATAAGCCTTAAGAGGGTTGTCTTACCTGAACCTGTTTGCCCCGTAAGGAAAATAAAATCTCCCTTCTCTATTGAAAGATTTATATTCTTTAAAGCATACCAATCTTTTCTAAATTTTTTACTTACGTTTCTAATTTCAATCATCTTTTGTTTGTTAAATTATATAAGCTAAAAGATTTGTCAAGCCAGCAGTCTTTTTATCTATAATCTTGACTTTAAAAAATCTCTTTTTATACTAAAAAATATGAAAAAAGAGAAATAAAAATATGTTTTTAATAATATTTTCCCTTTTCCCAGAGCTTAGAACGGCAGATGAGTTTGGTTTTGGAAACATAAGTAGATTCTTAGAGAATTCTCTTTTCATAACTTACGAGAAATTATATTCACTTCCTGAACTTCAAACAGTTAAAGCCGTATGGAAAACTAAAACCTATGGTATTGGAATTTCTCATTTCGGCTCTTCCTTTTATAGAGAACTTGCAATAGAAAGTGATTACAAAGTAAGATCTGAAAATACTATCTTCATAACTGAACCATCGCTTCTCTATCTTTATCAAGAATCAAAAGGAGAGCTCGGCTTTTGTCTTGATTTTTCTTTTGTGCTTTTTTTATTAAACTATGAATTTTCTATTAGAACTTTCAAAATTCTCTCTTGGATAAAAAATACCACAATCCCAACCGAATTAGAACTCTCCGGGGCTTACTCAGATGAATGGAACGAATTTGGAATAAAAATTAACTTCTTAGAAAATTGGGGAATAAATATGGGATTTGGTTATAAAATAAAATTTCCTAGGTTTACCGCTTCTCTTGGGCTCTTAACAAATCCTCTGGTTCCGACAATAGGCTTTTCTTTTGAAGGTGCTCTTCTTAGACTTTCAATTGGCCTTCAAAACCATCCTGAACTTGGTTTCTCTGAGATTTTTACAATATATTATAGGAAAAGATAAAGGGAGGAAAAATGAAAGAAAAAATAATTGAAGAGAAGAGAATTTTTACAGGGAGGTTATTAAAACTAAATGCAGATAGAGTGTCTCTTAAAGACGGCACAAAAACTTTTAGGGAATACGTTTCTCATCCTGGAGCCGTTGCTGCCCTTCCTTTTATTAATGAATCTGAAATAATACTTGTAAGGCAATACCGTTACCCTGTAAATGAGGTTCTTCTTGAAATACCTGCAGGGACAATTGAAGAGGGAGAATCTCCTATCCAAACAATCCAAAGAGAACTTCAGGAAGAAATAAATTACAAACCTGGAAAACTTGAAAAAATTGGGGATATTTATCTCACTCCAGGTTATAGCAATGAAATTATACATCTATTTAAAGCCTCAGATTTAATACCTTGCTCTTTAAAACGTCCTTCTGAGGAAAAAATTGAAATTGTAAAAATAAAAATTGAAGATGTAGTGAAAAAAATAAATAAAGGCGAGATAAAAGATGGGAAAACTATTATTGCTATTTTGGCTTTTATCAGTAGAACCTTTTGAAATCGAAGAGGAAATAACAAACACCCCAGAATTTTTAGAAAGAATAAGAAGACTTGAGGAAAATCCAATAAACATAAATAATGCAAGAAAAGATGAGCTTTTACTTGTTCCTTATCTAGACAGCTATCTCGTGGATAGGATAATAAAATATAGGGAAAAACATCCTTTTTTAAAAAAAGAAGAACTCCTTTTAATAGAAGGAATAACCCCTTATCTTTTTGATAGAATAAAAAAATTTTTTGTTGTGGAGGATAAAAAACAAAAAAGACATAAAGATTCTGAATTTCTACTTAGATTTGAAAGAAAAATAAGTTCACCCCAAAGTAAAGTTTATAATAAAGTTATTCTTCCTTACAAAGGGATTTTTCTAAATGCTCTTTTTGAAAAAGATTGGAAAGAAGAAAAACCCTCTAAGTATTATGCTTTTTCAATTTATATCCCAGAAAAGTTAATAATTGGGAATTATGATCTCGATTTAGGAATGGGAATTATAATGGGAAAACCCGACTTTTTTTATAGAGGAGGAAGTATTCCTGGAGAAAAAGGTTTCAGCCCCCATCTCTCTACATATAAAGAAAATTATTTAAGGGGAATTACTTGTGAATGGAAGAATCTAATATTTTTTAGCTCTTACAATAAAATAGAAACTTTGGGAAAAGAAAAACTCCTGGGATTAAGCTACAAAACCTCTACTATAAGAGTAACAGGTAGTTTCAGCGAAGCAGAAAAAAACGGTAAAAACATCCTAACTTCTTTTTATATGGTTAAGGACTTGGGAGGGAATATCTTCCGCTTAGAACTTGGAACAGGAGGAGGGGACTTTCCTAAACTTAAAAAAAATCTCTCTTACTCGATGGGTATAGATAATGGTAGAGGATTAAAAGCCATATATGTAAATATAAAAGATTCGCTCCCAACAATAAGGAATTCTCCTTTTCAAAAAGATAAAGAAGTATTTTACTTAAGCTACACCAGAAATATCTCTCCTATCTTCTCTATTGGTCTTTTTTCAGAATTCTCCAGGAATATTTCAAATTTTGAGCCATTCAATAAAATTGGAGAAATCCATTTATCCTTTACTCCAATAAAAAATTTAACTTTAGAAAACAGGATAAAAGCTAAAATTGGGCAAAAAAATTATAGACTTGACGCAATTTATAAAATTAATGAAATAAATCTTAAAACAAGATTTGAAGCCCTAAATGGAAAAGAGGGTTCAGGGTTTTTAACTTACCTAATTTTACGCCATTCTAAGAACTTCATTTTTGAAGGTGGGCTAATATTATACGAAATAGCAAATTGGGAATCAAGAATTTATGAATACGAAAACGATTTACCGGGGAAATTTACAATTAAACAACTCTACGGCTCTGGAAAAAGGTTATACTTTCTTTTAGGAGAGAAATTATTACCCTTTAAAATTCATTTAAAATGGGGAATCGATTTTAAAGAAGAGATTTCTCATGAGCTTGGTATTGCCTTTCTAATATGAAATATTATAAAGTATCCATTCCAATTGACAAATTTTCCTTTTTTACTTATAAGGCACAAGAAACCTTGGATTTAAAAGAGGGAAGTGTTGTTCAAATTCCTTTCAAAAACAGAAAGTTAATAGGTGTTGTCGTTGAAGAAGCAAATCCTTTTGAAGGAGCAAAGGAAATTGAGGCAAAAATTATAGATTTACCAGAAGACCTATTTAATTTATGCAAGTGGGTTTCTATGTATTATGTCTGCCCTCTTGGAATAGTGCTTTCTTTTTGCATTCCTCCCATAATGAAAAGAGTAAGAGAAATCAAAGAATATCCAAAAAAGGAGAGCAAAATAGAATTAAATCCATATCAAAAAGAGGCTTATAAGAAAATAATTGAAGCTGTAGAAAATGAACAATTTAAAGTTTTTCTACTTTTTGGTGTCACTGGAAGCGGCAAAACTGAAATTTACTTGAGAGTTATGGAAAAAGTAATAAACAAAGGAAAAAGCGTCTTATATTTAGTTCCAGAGATTTCAATTATCCCACAAGTTATCGATAGAATAAGAGAAAGATTTGGAACCTGTGAAGAATACCATTATAAATCTTCTAAGAGTATGAGATATTCATACTGGATGAACGCCTTAAATGGGAATTTGAAAATTGGAGTTGGCTCAAGAATGAGTGTTTTTAGCCCTTTCAAAAACCTTGGTTTAATCATAGTGGATGAAGAACACTCGGAATCTTATCATCAAGAAGATCCAAAACCAAGATTCTCTGCTCGAGATTTAGCGGTAATGAGAGGTAAAATAGGCAATTTTCCTGTGATTCTTGGAAGTGCAACTCCCTCTATTGAATCTTTTTATAATGCAGAAAAAGGTAAATATGAACTCCTTCATCTTCCGGAAAGAGTGGAAGGAATGACTTTCCCTTCTCTTAAAATTGTAAATCCAAAAGGAAAAATCTTCTCTGAAGAAATGAAAAAGGGAATAGAAGAAGCTCTTATGGGAGAAAAGCCTTCAAGAGTAATTCTTTTCTTAAATAGAAGGGGGTATGCACCTTACGGAAAGTGTTACAATTGTGGATGGGCTGCAAGGTGCAGTGATTGTGACATTTCCCTAACCCTCCATAAGATATCAAATAGCTTAATCTGTCATCATTGTGGGAAAAGAGAAAAAAAGATTGAAAATTGCCCTATTTGTAATGAGAAAATCACTTATCTTGGTTGGGGGACAGAAAGAATAGAAGAAGAAATTAAAGAAAGATATAAGAATTATAAGATAAGAAGAATGGATACTGATTCCATAAGCAGACCCCACACCCATAAAGAAATATATGAACAATTGAAAAGAGGAGAAATTCAAATTCTTCTTGGAACCCAAATGGTCACAAAAGGGTTCGACTTTCCAGATATAGGGTTTGTTGGTGTTCTTTCCGCAGACACAGCTTTAGACCTACCAGATTATAGAGCAACGGAACGGACATTTCAGCTTTTATTTCAAGTAGCAGGAAGGGCAGGAAGAGGTGTAAAAGGAAAAGTCCTCATCCAAAGTACCAATCCGAATCATTATGCAATAAAAAATGTTTTGGATCTTAACTACCTAAATTTTTACAAAGAAGAAATAAAATTTAGAGAATCCGCAAATTATCCTCCTTTTGTAAAATTAGGAAGAATTGTTGTTAAATCTAAGAAGATAGAAAAAGCTGAACAAACCGCAATTAAAATAAAAGAAACAATAAAAAATTTGAAGGAATCAGAAAAGATTATTTTACTTGGACCTGCTCCTTGCCCTATAGGAAAAATTGAAGGGTATTTTCGTTTTCACCTTCTTCTTAAAGCAAAAGAAGAATACACTCTTCCAACTCTATTCAGAAAACTCTACGAAAATAAAACTCAAGGAGTAAAGATTTCGTTTGAAATAGATCCACTTAATATGCTATAAAATTCAAAAATTGACTTTCTTTATCTTTATTAATATATTTTTAATTAGGAGGAGAAATGGAAAAAAGTAAAAAAATTATCTTTACTCCTGGATATGTAGGTCCTGAAAGAAGAAGTGGAAAGGATAGAAGATCAGGAAAAGACCGAAGGCAAAATTCTAACCCAAATTATAATGGGCCAGAAAGAAGATCAGGGAAGGATCGACGTTCAGGGAAAGATAGAAGAAAGAACAAATAAAAATTTATATAAGTTGAAGGAAATGAGAATTATTGAACGGGAAGCAAAATCTATATACACCAAAACAAAAAATTCCGAATTAGAATACACTATAAACCAATATGTAGGATGTGGACATAAATGTATATATTGCTATGCCAAATATATGAGCGAATGGAAAAATTATGGACCATGGGGAAGTTGGATTGAAGTGAAAATAAATGCTCCAGAGCTTGTAAAGAAAAAAGTATCTGGAGAAGTTTCAATGAGTTCTGTCTCTGATCCGTATCAACCTCTTGAAAAAGAACTAAAACTTACCCGAAGAGTCCTCGAGAATATGAATAAAGAAATAAAGCTCTCAATTCTCTCAAAATCAGATCTTATCCTAAGAGATATTGATTTACTTAAGGAATTCAAAAACTTAAAAGTGGGTTTAACGATAAACTGTTTCTCGGAAGAAGTTCGAAAGATACTTGAACCTTATGCCCCTTCAAATGAAAATAGAATTAAAACCCTTAAAGAATTACACTTAAGAGGAATAAAAACTTTTTGTTTTATAAGTCCTGTTATTCCACTCCTCACAGAACTTAGAAAGGTTCTTTCTTTAACAAGAGGGTTTGTAAATTATTATTTGATTGAAATCCTTAATACCAATTTGGGAGGAGAGGAATTAAGAGAAATTTTAAAAAACAAATTTTCTGAGAGTTATGAGTTTTTAAAAAGCAGAAAAAAAATGGAATTTTTCTCAAAACAACTTAAGGCTTACCTTTGGCAGAAAAAAATCCCAGTAAAATGTTTTATAGAACATTCAAAAGAAAATTATTATAATTAAACTTTTCTAAATAACTGACAACTTTTTTCATAGACACACCTCCTTTTCAGGGAAGAGGTTTAAAAATTTCGTTTTCTTATTAGATTACAACCATTCTCGTCTGAACTATATTTGAGTAAACCAATAGTTTAACTCCTAAAAGAGGCAAACATCAATTTCTTAGAACTTAATATCTTTTCATCTAAAGATTCTCTATACTTAAATCCTCCTTCATTTGCAATTATTTTCCACTTCCCTATATGCTAAATATTTCAATGAATACTTTGCTCCCGAACCTTCCTTTCCTTTTTTCTATCACCATTTCTTACTTTAAAATCAACCTCTTACACAAAAATTTTGGAAAGCCCCATTTTTAATGGGGATTGACTTTTTATTTCATCAGTGTATTAGTTTGTTATGAAAAAAGTTCTTGTAGTAGGTCTAGATGGAGCTCCTTATAAAGAAATAAAAGAATGGGTAGAAAAAGGAGAGCTCTCTTTCCTTTCAGAAATTTACAAAAAAGGAGCTTTTGGCTCTTTAAAAAGCATTATTCCCCCCTTCACAATGCTTGCATGGCCAGTGATCTTCACGGGCAAAAATCCTGGGAAAATTGGTCCTTTTTTATACAAAGGAGAAAAAAAAGGATTTAATCCGGATTTCTTTAAAGGAGCTCAATTTATAAACTCTACAGACATAAAAACCTGGACAATTTGGGAATGGGTTTCCAATTTTAACGGAAAAGTAGGTGTAATGAATATTCCAATGACATATCCACCTATGAAAGTTAATGGTTTTTTTGTAAGTGGAGCACTTACCCCTAAAAATGCCAAAGACTTTGTTTATCCGGAACAACTAAGAAAGGAACTTACAGAATATGTAATTGATTTAGAACTTCCCGAAGGAGTAGGTAAAACCGATAAAAATTTAAATAAAAACAGACTAAAGAAATTAAAAAAAGAGTTTGAAATTTTAATAAAAAATAGAACAAAAAATGCCATAAGTTTACTAAAAAAATATAGTCCCGAGTTTTTCATAATTAATTTTAAAGAAATTGATGACTTCATGCATTATTTTTGGAATGACAAAAATAGCGTTCTTGATTATCTAAAGAAAAGCGACGAATCTTTAAGAGAAATCTATAATCAACATAAACCTGATTATGTAATAGTGATTTCTGATCATGGATTTTCAAAAGCTCCAACAAAATACTTTTATATAAATCAATATCTTTTAGAAAGAGGATACTTAAAAAAATCAAAAAGTTTTAAAAGTAATCTCTTTAATCTTACTTATAAGGCTGGAATATTAATCATAAAAAATTTCGGCTTTTTAAGAAATCTTTTCTCTGATAAATTAAAATTTAAGATTGTTAGAGAAAGTATTAAAGAACAAGTAGATTGGGAAAACACAAAGGCTTATGCTCACTGGTATGCAGGAATATACCTAAATCCAAAGTTTTATCCCACTCCTAATGCAAAGAAAAAAGGAGCGGAAGAAATAAGAGAAGCTCTTCTTGAAGCTAAAGACCCAGAAAATGGGAATAAAACAATCCTTATTGCAAAAACAAAATGGGAATTATTCAAAGGGGATTTTTTTGAAGAAATGCCAGAAATTGTTTATACCTCAACAGAGGACTACAGAATAAACACAAACCTTCCAGGGAGAATCGTAGACAAAAAAGTAGATAGACCATCAATTGTTGGACATCACACCTCAGCTCTTGATGGAATCATATTTGTTATGGGCGAAGGAATAAAAAAAGGAACACATCTTGAAGCAAATATTTACGACTTATTTCCTACCTCGTGTGTTTTAATGGAAATACCTATACCGAAAGACTGCGATGGAAGAGTGCTTACAGAAATTATGGAAGAAAAAAAATTTAAAATTTCTTTTAGTGATTTAGATTATAACTCCTATAAAAAATCTAATGAATCTCATTACTTAACAGAAGAAGAGGATAAGTCTATAAAAGAACATCTAAAAAATCTCGGCTATCTATAAAAAGTAAAAATCTTTCTTAAATCTCAAAAATTCCCAAATGTGATAAAAAAGTTCTTTGATAATTGAATAGATAATAGATATTTTTGGACAAGCCTCTCGGTCTATTAGTACGACTCGGCTCAACACATTGCTGTGCTTACACCTGTCGCCTATCAACCTCATAGTCTATGAGGGACCTTAGCCTCTTGTCCGAAGACAAGAAGCGAGAAACCTAATCTTGGAGGGGGCTTCCCACTTAGATGCTTTCAGCGGTTATCCCTTCCAGACATAGCTACCCTGCTGTGCCACTGGCGTGACAACAGGTTCACCAGAGGTCTGTCCATCCTGGTCCTCTCGTACAAAGGACAGCTCTCCTCAAGTTTCTAAGCGCCCACGGAGGATGAAGTCCGAACTGTCTCACGACGTTCTGAACCCAGCTCACGTGCCACTTTAATGGGCGAACAGACCAACCCTTGGGACCTGCTTCAGCCCCAGGATGTGACGAGCCGACATCGAGGTGCCAAACCGCGCCGTCGATAGGAGCTCTCGGGCGCGATAAGCCTGTTATCCCCGGAGTACCTTTTGTCCGTTGATCTTTGGCCCTTCCACTTGGAACCAAAGGTTCACTAGGCCCGACTTTCGTCTCTGTTCGGCCTGTCAGCCTTACAGTCAGGCTCCCTTTTACCCTTGTGCTCTACACGCGATTACCGTCCGCGTTGAGGGAACCTTCGGACGCCTCCGTTACCTTTTAGGAGGCTACCGCCCCAGTAAAACTGCCCGCCAAACACTGTCCCCCACCTTGCACAGGCAGGGTTAGGATTTCAATATAGAAAGGGTGGTATTTCACCGACGGCTCCACCGATGCTAGCGCACCGGCTTCACAGCCTCCCACCTATCCTACACAGACTATACCAAAACCCAATGCCAAGCTACAGTAAAGGTTCCGGGGTCTTTTCGTCCTTCCGTGGGTAGGCGGTATCTTCACCGCCATTCCAATTTCGCCGGGTCTCTCGTTGAGACAATGCCTAAGTCGTTACACCATTCGTGCAGGTCGGAACTTACCCGACAAGGGATTTCGCTACCTTAGGACCGTTATAGTTACGGCCGCCGTTTACTGGGGCTTCGGTCGGAAGCTTCTCCTCTTGCGAGGATAACCTCCTTCCTTAACCTTCCAGCACCGGGCAGGTGTCAGGCCCTATACCTCGTCTTTACGACTTAGCAGAGCCCTGTGTTTTTGTTAAACAGTCGCTTAGGCCTGGTCACTGCGACCCTACAATGCAACTCATTGGAAATGAGTCACAAAGAGGGCACTCCATCTCCCGAAGTTACGGAGTCAATTTGTCGAGTTCCTTAACGAGAGTTCTCCCGCGCGCCTTAGGATTCTCTCCCCATCTACCTGTGTCGGTTTGCGGTACGGTCACTCCTACAACTATCTACGAGGCTATTTCTTGGTAGCTTGGGTTCTGCCACTTCGCCAAAAAATGGCTCCCTGTCACCCTTCAGAGTTTAAATGGGAATCCGGATTTGCCTGGACTCCCCTCCTTTGGGCTTAGCCCTGGACGACCAACGCCAGGGTTGGCATACCCTTCTACGTCACCCCTTAGATAATAACATTGTAGAAGTGGTACAGGAATATTAACCTGTTTCCCATCAGCTACGCCTTTCGGCCTCACCTAAGGGACCGACTAACCCTGAGAGGACGACCCTTCCTCAGGAAACCTTAGACTTTCGGCGAAAGGGATTCTCACCCTTTTTATCGTTACTCATGTCGGCATCCGCACCTCCATATCCTCCACCGCCCCTCACGGGTACGGCTTCACCGAATATGGAACGCTCTTCTACTACCAACGGAAAACCATAAGGTAATCCGTTGATCCACGGCTTCGGTGGCAAGCTTAAGCCCCGGTGAATTTTCGGCGCAGAGTCGCTCGACCAGTGAGCTTTTACGCACTCTTTAAATGATTGCTGCTTCTAAGCCAACATCCTGGTTGTCTAAGCAACTCTACTTCCTTTCCCACTTAGCCTGCACTTTGGGACCTTAGCCGGTGGTCTGGGTTGTTCCCCTTTCGGCCATGGAGCTTATCCCCCACAGCCTGACTCCCGGACTTTGAGTTATGGCATTCGGAGTTTGATTAGGCGCCAGACGGTTAGGCCCAGCACCCATTCAGTGCTCTACCTCCATAACTGATCATCCGAGGCTAGCCCTAAAGCTATTTCGAAGAGAACCAGCTATAGCCGAGTTTGATTGGCCTTTCACCCCTACCCACAGCTCATCCAATAGCATTTTCCCGCTAACTGGTTCGGGCCTCCACGAGTTTTTACACTCGCTTCACCCTGGCCATGGGTAGATCACCCGGCTTCGGGTCTACTCCATCTGACTAAATCGCCCAGTTAGGACTCGCTTTCGCTACGGCTACCCAAAAGATTTGGTTAACCTTGCCAGATAGAGTAACTCACCGACTCATTATGCAAAAGGTACGCAGTCACCCGTAGTCCAGTCCGAAGACCAAACTACAAGGCTCCTACTGATTGTAAGCATACGGTTTCAGGTTCTTTTCACTCCCCTCACCGGGGTTCTTTTCACCTTTCCCTCACGGTACTAGTTCACTATCGGTCAGAAGTGAGTATTTAGTCTTAGGAGGTGGTCCTCCTAAATTCCCCTGGGATTTCACGTGTCCCAAGGTACTTGGGAAAACAGAGAAGAGATTGGTCGGTTTTCGCCTACGGGATTATCACCCTCTATGATGAACCTTTCCAGGTTCTTCGGCTAACCGCCAATTTTATGACTCTTTCGCTCCTCCGCATAGAGCGTATCTGCTTCCCACGACCCCTTCTCTGCAACGCATGCGGGCTTTAACACAGAGAAGGTTTGGACTCTTCCCGGTTCGCTCGCCGCTACTAAGGGAATCGTTTTTACTTTCTTTTCCTCCAGGTACTAAGATGTTTCAGTTCCCTGGGTTGGCTTCCCTTTCGGGATAGGCCCGGTTTACCGGACCTGGGTTACCCCATTCGGAGATCCCCGGATCTAAGCCAGCTTGACGGCTCCCCGAGGCTTATCGCAGCCAGCCACGTCCTTCATCGCCTACTTCTGCCAAGGCATCCACCGTATGCCCTTAATTGCTTGCCCAAAAGTCTAACATCTATTATCTATTCAATTATCAAAGAACGAAATTTATTAATAATAAATTTCATAAATTTGTCAATCCCTATTTTTCCCAAAAATAGTTTCTTCTCTTTAAAATTTTTATTTTCTTATTCATAATATAAAGAACAAATTTCATTTGTCAAGGGGGATTTATTACTTCGAAGAATAAATTTTTCTCATTAGAGATATTTCGAGCATATTTTTCACAATATGAAGATGCTTAGGCACTTCTGCTTATAGATTTAATCTTGACTTTTCTTTAATAAATATTAACTTTACGGTCGAATATGAAATTTACTTTCTTTATAACTGAGTCAATATTATATGAGCATCCAGCTTTTAATATTTTTTGCGGATTTTTTAAAAAAGAGACAACGAGTTAAGGAGATAAAATGCTATTAGCTCAATTTCTATCTCTTTATCTTTTTTCTACTTCAATTAAATATGACTTAGAGTTTATTCAGAAGGAGAAAGAATCAATAAGGGAAAAGGAAGAAATTACGGTATTTAATCCCAAAGAAACTTCTGAGGCTAAGATTATATTTTCCAGCCTTATATTGATCTATAGAAAATTTATCTCCTCTCAGGATCTTCCTTCTTGCAATTTCACTTTTTCTTGTTCCCGTTTCGGGGCAAAAGCAGTCCAAAAATATGGCTTAATTTATGGTCTCCTTATGACAAGTGATCGTCTCCAAAGATGCTCATTTTCTTCTCGAAAATATTATCAAATAGACCCCGAGACTCAACTTGCGATTGATTATCCTGTAGAAGCCTATTACATAAGAGGGAAGAATAAATTGTTAAAAAATGAATGCTATTTTAAAGGAACTTTTTATAAAGAAAAATGAAATTTGCAAATAAATTATTTTTGTTTTTTTGTATTACCTTTTCCATAGGGGTTAAAAGCAAAGAAACTCCGTATTTTAGCCCGAAAAATATTCGAGCTTTTGGGGAATATCTATATAAAGAAAAAGAGTATACAAGAGCTATCATAGAATTCCAACGTTTTCTTTTCGCTTTAGATTCTCTTCCCCAGAATGCAGATTCCATATTTTTCAAAATAGCTATCTGTTACCGATTAAATGAGGATTATAAAAATTCCATAAAATATTTAAAAAAAATCCCTTCCGAATATCCAAAAAGTGGATTGTTAGAAGAGGTTTACTTAGAATTAAGCTTATGTTACTCCTTAATGGACAGCGTTAATAAATCCGAAGAAATCCTGAGATCCTTTTTAGAAAGATCCGATACAAGCAATAAAGCTCTTCAATTAACTGCTATCAATTATATCCTGTCAAAAAAATGGGAAGAAGCGAAAAAATGTTTGAAAGCTTCCAGTTTGGATAGAAATCCATTGTTAAGATTAGTAGAAGTTGGAGAGAATCTTCCAAAAAAGAATAGGGCTCTTTCTGGTTTCCTTTCCACAGTTATTCCGGGTTCGGGCAAATATTACTGCAACCGACCTATGGAAGGTTTTCACTCTTTTGTGACCATTGGGTTTAGTGCTTGGCAGGCTTATGAAGGATTCAAGGAAGATGGAATACATTCAGTAAAAGGATGGATCTTTGGAAGTTTGGGTGTTTTTCTTTATTTCGGAAACATATATGGTTCTATTGTGGCTGCGGATATTTACAATGAAGAACAAGAATTAATGTTTAAATTATCTATAAAAAATTTTTTAAATGAAAATTTTTAGTTGTTTTTCTTTCATACTTCTAAGCTTTTTACCAAAAGAAAAAGATAGAGTTTTGGAACTTGCAGATAAATGTTTTGATGCTGGGCTTTATGAAGAAGCTATTCACGAATACAAGCGTTACATTTATTTCAACCCAGAAGGAGAAAAAGTCAGTTATGCTTATTATAAAATGGCTCTTGGATATAGAGAAAAGGGAGATTTAGAAAATTCTATTTTAAGTTTAGAGTCTTCTATCCTTTTCGAAGAAAATGATAGCGCAAAAGAGGAAAGAAAAATAGATTTGTGTGTAACATATATTGCATTAAAGGAATATAATAAAGCAAAGGAAATCCTTTGGGAAGTTCTATCTCTAAACAAATATTCTAATATAAAAAGAGAAGCTTCTCTTTTTCTTGGAATTTCTTATATTTGCTCTTACGAATGGGATTCTGCAAGAATAGCCTTAAATATTTATTTGGAAGAGAAAGACGAAATTTTTGTCAAAGAAGTAGACTCTTTACTTACTCAAGCAAAAAATCTGAAATATAAGTCAGAAAAACTCGCAGAATGTCTCTCTTTTTTCATTCCTGGAGCAGGACAAATTTATGGAGGAAATTTTGGGAAAGGAATTAATGCCTTTATTCTTAATGCTCCTTTACTCTATTTCACTTTATACAAATTACTTAAAGAAGAATATGGGAATGCTTTTATTATTTATTTTCTTCTCTCAAAGAGATATTATTTTGGAAATATTTATAATGCTAAAAAGATTGTAAGGGAATACAATAGAAATTTAGAAGAAGAATCAGTTAACAAATTTTTTAAAGTTTTTACAAAAATAGAAGAAAATAAGTAAAAATGAAAAATAAAAAACTAAATATATCAATTAAGATATATATTGGCTTTATTATAATATTTGCCATTGTAGGAGCTATAAATGTATTTCTGCCTCAAGGAACCTCTTTAAAGCTCCAAGAAACAACCATTTCAAAGCCAAAACTCGCTATTATAAATGGATTTATTATTCTCATTTTTTATGGAGGGTTGGGTCTTATTGGAATAAAACTCTCGGAAAAACTTGGCTTTGCTAATCTTTGGGATCCAAAAAGTTCTAATAAGGAAAGGCTCCTTATTCCAATTTTTGTTGGTGGAGGGATTGGATTCTTTTTCATTCTAGCTGATATAATTTTAACCCATTATTTGGGAACACCACTACCTCATCCTCCATTCCCCACTTCACTTATAGCTTCTATTAGTGCAGCCATTGGTGAAGAAATAATTTTCCGTTTGTTTTTTATCTCTTCTTGGGTTTGGTTCCTCTCTTCAATTCTAAGAGGAAAATGGCAGAATCAAATTTTTTGGATTGTCTCTATCTTTTCTGCCATTACCTTTGGCTTTGCTCATCTTCCTTCTGTTATGATTCTCCTTGGGTTGAATTCTCTTAGAGAAATCCCTTCGTGCTTATTTTCTGGAATTATTCTTCTAAATGGGATTCTTTCTATTTTTACCGCCTATTTTTTCCGAAAAAATGGATTTCTAACTGCAGTAGAAATCCATTTTTGGACTGATGTAATATGGCACGTTATCTGGGGTCTAATTAAATGAAGAACCTATTGACTTTGATTATAATAAAAATAAGATAAATAAGGAGGTTAAAAATGAGGAAAATCTTTATAACACTATCCCTTTTATATGGAATTAACTTCTTTTCAGAAGACTGGAATAAGTGGGTTTCCGGATATATAGCTTCTTGGAACCTTAATATGGAGGTTGGTGCCTCAAATTATGGAAATCAACCTTATGAAGAAATTGACTTAGATGCAATGACCCATCTAATTATGTTTAATGCAAGCCTTGATTCCCTAGGTAAAATGAATGTAAAAAAAGAATGGGATAACACTTTAACTTGGGGGTCAACTTTATTGAGTCAGAGAAGGAAACTCTTTAACGAATATGTTCATTCTAAAGGAAAATGTATAATCTTAACTATATTTGGGGAAGGAGGAGGGGGAAATTGGACAAAAATGGTATCAAATCCAACTTATAGAAGAAATGCAATAAGAACCATTATTGATTCGGTCATCTTAGGAGCAAAATATGATGGAGTTGACCTTGATATTGAACCTCTCACTAACGTTGATACAGCAAATACAAGATTATTTATTCAGGAATTATATGATACACTTCAAAAATACCACGCTTGGTATGATAGAACAAAAAAACCTTTACTAACAGCAGCAGTATACACGGTTCCGGAATTCTGGGCAAGAGTCGCACAATATTTTGCCCAGGTGAATATAATGACTTATGATATGGATGGGCTCTGGACAACTAAAACTTGGCATAACTGTCCTGTTTACACCGCAGGGGCAACGGATATTTATGGTAATCCACTTACTTCCATATATAGCAAAACAAAAAAGTGGAAGGATGATTACGGAATTCCTAAAGAAAGATTGGGCTGCGGTGTCTCAACCTACGCTAAAATCTGGAGAGGGGGACGACTTAAGAATGATCCTAATAATGGTGTTACAGCTCCACTCCAAGAGTGGGATCCAGATTATCCTCCAATTAAAGTCTACTACTGGGGAAAAGAATATTATTGGCTAAAGAAGAACTATCTTGATACCGCAACTGGAACTCTCCATTATGACGAACCAAGGAAATGCCCTTATATTGGCAGAGATTCTATAGGAAATGAAGGAGATATATACATTACTTTCGCAGACACATCAACAATGAAAGAAGTTGTAAATTTGGTAGACACTATGGATATTGGTGGATTTATTTTTTACGATGTTCCTGCACAATACTTGAATAAAAAAGATTTCCCTTCGGTTAATGAGCGTAATCCACTTCTTAACGCAGTAAAAATCCACGCAAAGAATAAACTAATCCCAGACCTCCCAAAAGGATTCCTAAAAGCGTCAAAAACTTTACTTCCGGAAAATGGAGATACCGTCACTCTAAGCTGGACTTCGGAAAATGCCACATCTGCTTCCTTAGATTTCGGCGGTGATTCCATAAAATCCGTAGCATTAAATGGCTCTGTAATAGTTAATGTAAAGAACACAAAGACATTCACATTAACCCTTTCTAATCAAATAGGAACAATACATTGCTTTAGAGATATAGTAGTAGAAGGAAGTTCCGGTTTGGTTTTGGAAGACACAACAAAAGGAGAATTTTTCCAACTCGGACAAAACTATCCAAATCCTTTTAATTCCTTTACCTATATACCATTTAAGGTCTTTCAAAAAACAAAAGTAAAATTGTATATATATGATATTTGCGGAAGAGTTATAAGTGTACTGTTAGACGAAGAAAAAGACAAAGGCGATTATGAAGTGAAAATTGACCTCTCCAAAATAGGAAACAAGAAAAACCTTCCAGCAGGAATTTATTATTATAATTTACAAGCAGGGAACATTTCTAAATCAAAGAGTATGCTATATCTGAAATAACATTTCATAATCCCTTATAAAAATTTTTAGAGACCCTCCAAGGCAGGTGGTGGACACTTTGAGATATTTTAACATTCACAAGGTCTAATTCCAGATCAAGAGTCACATCCATTTTCTTTTCCAGGAGTTTATCAAGATCCGCCACAAACCAGTGGACAAGTTCAGGAGATTTGTTTCTCTCAATAAGTATCTCTAAAGGAGTTCATCATTCTTGTTTGAGTTCTTTCTCATCGTATTAAAGAAAAATAGATAATTATTGACTTTATGAAAGAAATGCTCTTTCCCTTCAAAGACTTCTATATC